>NZ_JAUMZR010000057.1:0-9264 GCF_030528045.1 Streptococcus sp. | reverse complement strand
GTTCGTCTCCTCTCGTGCTTAGTTATAGGTCACCCACTACAGTTGACATAGAGCCTATAAAAAGCAGTTGCACAACTGCAACTGCTTTTCTATTCTTGCATGGTGTAACCGACACCACGCACTGTTTTAATGTAGCTTTTCTGACCTTTTACATCCAGCTTGCTACGTAGATAACGGATATAAACATCCACGATATTGGTTTCTGTCGCACTTTCGTACTTCCAAACACTTTCCAACAACTGCTCACGAGTCAAGACTTTCTTGCTTCCCATGAGAGTAGCCAGAAGGTCATACTCACGGCGCGTCAGAGCAATCATCTCCTCGCCACGATAAACGGTATGATGTTCTACATCCATACGTAGGCTGCGGTAAGACGTTGGAACCTTCATCTGACTACAGTGTTGGTCAATGAAGTCCCGACCTCGGAAAATCGATAAAATACGAGCTACTAGATTATCAATAATCACTGGCTTATAGATGTAAGAAACGGCGAAGCGCTGGATTGTCTCAATCTGGTCTTGCAATTCTTCTCGATGGTCCAAGACCATAATCACTGAGGCTGGTTTTGTCCGACTCAGCTTGTCTGCAAAATCCTGGGCCGTCATATCCCCCAGATGAGCATTCAGTAAAATCAAGTCATAGTCCGTCTGGAGAGCCATGGAAAGGGCTTTTTGCCCCTCCTCTACCAAATCGACTCGGTATTGCTCTTTTTGGAGTTCCAGACTGAGAAAATGAGCTAGATTTCGTTCTTTCTCAAGTAATAAAATCCGTTTCCCCATGGCAGACCTACTTATTTTTCGTCATACCAAGAGTAGTGGAATGTTCCTTCTTTATCTTTACGTTGGTAAGTGTGTGCACCAAAGTAGTCACGTTGCGCTTGGATCAAGTTAGCAGGAAGGTCAGCTGAACGGTAGCTATCAAAGTAAGTGATGGCAGCTGAGAAAGTTGGTACTGGTACACCAGATTGAACAGCAAGAGCTACGATATCACGAACTGCTTGTTGGTACTTGGCAGTGACATCCAAGAAGTATTCATCCAAGAGAAGGTTTGCAAGGTCTGCATCACGGTTGTAAGCATCTGTAATCTTTTGCAAGAAACGTGAACGGATGATGCATCCATCGCGCCAGATAGATGCGATATCTGCAAACGGCAAGTTCCAGTTGTTTTCTTTAGAAGCTACACGCAATTGGGCGAAACCTTGTGCGTAAGAGATAATTTTTGAGAAGTAAAGGGCTTGACGGATCTTTTCAATCAACTCAGCCTTGTCTCCTTCAAATTTGAAAGCAGCTGGTTTTGGAAGGACCTTGCTAGCATGTACACGCTCTTCTTTGTATGTAGAGATGTAGCGAGCAAACACTGACTCAGTGATGAGTGACAATGGCACACCAAGGTCAAGAGATGATTGGCTAGTCCATTTACCAGTTCCTTTGTTTCCTGCAGCATCCAAGATGTAGTCTACGATTGGTCCATCTTGACCTTCATCATCTTTACGGCTCAAGATATCAGCTGTGATTTCAATCAAGTAGCTGTCCAACTCTCCCTTGTTCCACTCAGTAAAGATTTCAGCCATGTCTTCTGCAGAAAGGCCAAGCAAGTGTTGCATCAAGTCATAGCTTTCTGCGATCAATTGCATGTCACCATACTCGATACCGTTGTGGACCATTTTCACATAGTGACCAGCTCCATCAGGACCGATGTAAGTCACACATGGTTTGCCATCTTCTGGTGCTTTAGCTGAGATTTCTTCAAGAACATCAGCAACCAATTCGTAGGCTTCTTTTTGTCCGCCAGGCATGATAGAAGGACCTTCAAGGGCACCTTTTTCACCACCAGAAACCCCGGTACCGATAAAGTTGATACCTGAGTTTGCTAGTTCTTCATTACGACGGATAGTATCTTTGTAGAAAGTGTTTCCTCCGTCAATCAAGATATCTCCCTTGTCAAGGTGGGGAAGAAGAGCTTGGATAGTTGCGTCTGTACCAGGTCCAGCTTGAACCATCAGCATGATACGACGAGGTTTTTCGATTGAGTTTACAAAGCTTTCAACGTCATAGCTTGGCACAAAGTTCTTTTCAGGATGGCAAGCAATTACGTCTTCTGTTTTTTCTTTACTACGGTTGTAAATGGCAACTGTATAACCACGAGATTCGATATTTAGGGCAAGGTTACGACCCATTACGGCCATACCAACGACACCAAAGTTAGCTTTTGTCATGTGACACTCCTCTTGTTTAATATGTTTTATTTTATCATTTTTACCTATGAAAGGAAAGAATTTTGTAACGGAGTCCTAGTAGTCCAAGTCATCTGCATGACCAGAACCATTCCCTACAAAGTAACCTGTCTTACAGTTGAGGGTGAAGAGATAGGTTCCATCTGGTTTATAGAGGTTGTAATAACCATTTCCGTTTACGATATTGACACGTTCTAGGATGTATTGATTTCCAGTGATATAGCCACGAGCACGTGATGTTGCTAGGACTTGTTCCAATACACCATCCGCAAACGTCCAAGCAGGGTTGTTGCTATCGTCTACAGCTGACTGGTTGTAGGGTACACGACTAGCACTTCTTTGAAGATTAACCCCATCGCCAGACAAACCACCATTTGTGTCTCTAGCTGGTGCCGTAGTGCTAGTTGAAGGTGTCGTACTGCTTGCATTGCTTTCTGTAGCTGAACTTGAGCTTGCTTGACTCGTGCTCGAGCTTGAACTTGAGCTGGAAGCACTGGTTTGTTGGCTCTTGCCAAGACTAATGGCCTTATCCAAGAGTTTGTCTAGTTCTGTGTTCCCTGTCTTGATTTCTGTAAATTTAGCGTCTGCTTTGGCTTTCGCATTGGTATCCAAGACACCGTCAGTGATTGCTGGGCTTTCAAAGAGGGCATTGACATCTTGAATGGCCTTGATTTGAGTTGCTAGGCTATCATATCTTGACTTAGCTAGTGTATAATCACGGCTACCTTCTAACTTATCTAGCAAGGTTTTCAGTTGGCTCAATTTATCAAACTGGCTGTTTTTCAGAGCAGTCTTATTAGCATCTGTATAGAAAGTATCATAGAGATCATTGAAGTCTTTCAAAGATGTTTGTGTCCCTTGATCATCCGAAGAGGCTGCTTGAGAAGACTGGATTTCTTGGTTTGAACGAGATACTTGACGGTAGACATAATATGTTCCAGCAAGCACAAGGATTGCAGCTACTACAGAAGCAATGATGATGATACTTTTCTTCTTAGAGCCTGTTTCAGGTTCTGTTTGAGCCGAACGTGATAGAGGAGTATAAATCTCCTCTTCTTGTTCCTCATTTATTTCCTTGGGATCTGTTTCTGTTAAAACGAGAGGCTCTATTTCAGCATTTTCTTCATCTTGAAGTGGTGGGACAAACTGAGTAGTCTCTTCATTTTCTATCTCTTCAATAGATTCCTCGGAAACCAGGTCTGAATCGTCTACCTGATTAGAAGGTTCACTTGATTCACGAACTTCTTTAATCATTTCCTCTAGGTTTTGAGTAGAAGCTAGCTCTTCTTTTTTAAACTGACGAGTTTCAAACTTGTCGGCTTCGATTTCTTCACGGTGCTGTTTGATGTATTTGTCTAAGATACTGTCCTCAGGCAATACTCCTGCTTCAACCTCTTCATTCTTACGAATGACTTGACCAACAGTCAAGTCTTTTGCTTCGTCAAAGTCGAATTGTGGTTCTTGATGTCCTTTTTTATGACGATCACGTCTTTTCTTACTCATGAGTTCACCTTTCTATTTTACCTCTTGGCGTTTCACACGCTGACCAAAGTATTGATACAAATCCACTTTTAAGGTCCCATTATACAGTTTTCGCTTTTTATCAGCTGGACTTCCGTACTTGCTCTCAAAAGCTTCGTCACTCGTCAGGATAAACTTACTCCACGTTTTCAGTAGTGCAAAGACTTGTCCCATCTCAGCATAGAGCTTGGTAACTCCTGCATCATCAGACAAACGTTCCCCATATGGTGGATTGGAAATGATAACGCCATTAATCTTGTCTGTGCGCAAGTCCTGTACCCGCATTTGCTTAAAGGTAATATCACCTGCGACACCTGCTGCTTGAGCATTTGCCTTGGCAATCTCTACCATGCGAGCATCAATATCACAGCCCATAATGTCCAGCTCAAGTTCACGATCAATTTTCTTAGCCGCCTCTGTGCGAACTTCGTGTATTAACCGATCGCTGACCCAGTTCCATTCCTCAAAAGCAAAGGAACGTCGAAGTCCTGGCGCCATATTTCTAGCAATCATAGCCGCCTCGATACAGAAAGTTCCTGAACCACAGGTCGGATCAATCAAGGGCTTGTCTGGATACCAGTTAGATAGTTGTAAAATGGCCGCTGCCATATTTTCCTTGATAGGAGCTCCACCCTTTTCCGTACGATAACCACGTTTAAAAAGGCTAGAACCTGTCGTGTCAATCATGACAGTTGCCACATCTTTCAGGATAGATACCTCGATCTTAAACTCGGGACCCGTTTCCATCAAGGGAACTCCTTCTGGGCGGGCATAGTGTTTTTGTAATTTCTTCACAACAGCCTTCTTGGAAATAGCCTGAACACTAGGCTCGTTATGAAGTTTAGACTTCACACATTTTGCCTTTGATATCGGGAAACGTGCTCCTAGCGGGAGATAGTTTTCCCAATCTAGAGCAAAAACACCTTGAAAGAGCTCTTCAAAAGTCTTAGCTGGAAAACTTCCGACTACAATCTTGATGCGATCCGCTGCACGAAGCCAAAGATTGGTCTCGATGATTGTCTTCACATCTCCTTGGAAGCGGACACGCCCATTTTCAACCTGGCAATCATAACCAAGGTCTCGCACCTCACGTCCAACGACAGCCTCAAGCCCAGCCGCAGCAGTTGCGATTAAATTAAATTGTTCTTTCATTTCTAGTCTTGCAAGACCTTTCTCTTGTTCACTTTAAAAAATGAGGTTGAGAAAGATTTCTCAGCCTCAACCTATATGCAATTTTCTATAAGCCATGTTTTGTTCCAGAAGTGACTAGGACCACTTCCTTCGATAATCATCTGTCTACCGCTAACAGCATAAATCTGCTAGCAGTCAGAGTACTACGTTCGTTTCCGTGCACTCCATGCCCCGACCAAAATTTGGGTTGCTAGCTTGAGGGGTTTACCGCGTTCCACTCTCTCTGTTTCCAGAAAGACTCCGTCACTGTGGCACTTTCAAGCCTATTCTGACCTATCCGAAGACTTAGCCATTTCGACTGCCGTAACGATTTCTCGTCCCTAGGCTTATGGATTCGCCTAGCACAAACACTACAGGCATCACAGCCTGTGCTAGCATGGACTTTCCTCATGAAAAGAGAACCTCTCCACGCGATTATCCAAAAATTGCACTCATTCCTTAGTCAATTATAAATCTTGGTTGTCTAAGATTTGCTTACCAAATACTTCTTTTTCGAGACGATTTAAGCGTTTCAAAATATCAAAGTTTGTCATTGAAGTAGAAGCTGTTACTTCAATAGAGTCTGGTTGAGTTGGAGCTACCTGTGGTTTATGAGATAATTCTTCCTTCAAATCAGCAATCTCTTGATGAAGGGATTTGACCAAAGCTGCGTAGGTTTCATAGTCCTTAATCACATCGTCTAGGAATTCATCAACCTCTGCTTTGCTGTATCCACGTACTTCACGTCCAAATTCTTGTTCAAAAATATCTTTCGCTGAAAATATAATACTTGCCATGTCTCTCTCCATTCTGGTTTACTAGTATTATTATATAAAAAAAGACAAGTAAAAATCAAGGTCAAAGGCTTACTTTTCAGAAAAATTTTCTACTATTTCATTCAAGTCCTCAAATGTTAATCTTCTTGTAACATAGTCCGCTTGATTTTTCATCATTTGGTAAAAATATCGTAACTTGGTTTCGTTTTCTTCGTCGTAAAAAAGATAACAAGTATCTGTATTTTCCAGCAAAAATTTCTGATAATCACGTAATTGTCCCTTGTGCTCATATTGTGGATAGGCGTATTTGACAAAATCAACCTGCTTGAACTCACTCAATTTCGCTTGATTTGCTTCATTCCAGTTACTACCATGGGTTTCAAAATCAAAAATAGTCGCCAGTTGAAATCCATAGTCTGCTTTCATGTCTTTCGCCACCTGAAGCGCCCAGTACTCAAAACCCAAAGTCCCTGTAAAGACAAGCCAGTTCACCCCATCCTCTGCTAGACGTTCCAGGTCTCTCCGAATGGCTGTTTTGATAATATCAACGCGAATATCCTTATCATTAAAGAGACCAAGGTCGAAGGCTGAATAGCCTAAAATCAAGGCTGATGTCATTTTTAACCCTTTCTTTGTAAATTTATGATATAATAGAGTGATGTTATTGTACCAATAAGGAGAATTATGGTCAACTATCCACATAAAATTTCATCTCAAAAGAGACAAGCACCCCTGTCACAAACTAAAAATTTCGCAAATCGGGGAATGTCTTTTGAAAAGATGATCAATGCTACGAACGACTACTATTTGTCGCATGGGTTAGCTGTTATTCACAAGAAACCGACTCCCATCCAAATCGTACGTGTCGACTATCCCCAACGAAGTCGAGCCAAGATCGTTGAAGCCTACTTTAGACAAGCTTCAACTACTGACTATTCAGGGGTTTATGATGGATACTACATCGACTTTGAAGCAAAGGAAACCAGGCAAAAACATGCGATACCGATGAAGAATTTTCATCTCCATCAGATCCAGCATATGGAACAAGTCCTTGCCCAGCAAGGAATCTGCTTTGTACTCCTTCACTTTTCTTCTCAGCAAGAAACCTACTTATTACCGGCTATTGACCTCATCCGTTTCTATCATCAGGATAAGGGACAGAAGTCAATGCCACTTGGATATATTCGAGAAAATGGATATAGGATTGAGCCTGGGGCCTTTCCTCAAATTCCCTACCTCGACATTATCAAAGAACATTTACTAGGTGGTAAAACAAGATGAACAAACAAACTTTTCTGCGAATAGCTAAGTATGTCAGCATCAGTCTCTTAACTGTATTTATCGCAGCTGTAATGCTTGGTGGAGGTCTCTTCCTCTACTATGTTAGCAAGGCTCCAGAACTTTCTGAAAGTAAACTAGTTGCTACAACGTCAAGTAAGATCTATGATAGCAATGACGAGCTTATCGCTGATCTTGGTTCGGAACGTCGGGTCAATGCCCAAGCAAACGAAATACCGACCGATTTGGTCAACGCTATTGTTTCGATTGAGGACCATCGCTTCTTTAATCACCGAGGAATTGACACAATCCGTATCCTAGGTGCTACCCTCCGAAACCTTCGTGGTGGTGGAGGTCTGCAAGGAGCTTCCACCTTGACACAGCAGTTGATTAAATTAACTTACTTCTCTACGTCAACTTCTGATCAAACCCTTTCTCGTAAGGCTCAGGAAGCTTGGTTAGCCGTTCAGCTAGAACAAGAAGCGACTAAGCAAGAGATCTTGACCTACTACATCAACAAGGTTTACATGTCAAACGGTAACTACGGAATGCAGACAGCTGCCCAAAGTTACTATGGCAAGGATCTCAAAGATTTAAGTATTCCTCAATTGGCTCTCCTTGCTGGTATGCCTCAAGCTCCAAACCAGTATGATCCATACTCGCATCCAGAAGCCGCTCAAGAACGTCGTAATCTCGTCCTCTCTGAGATGAAGGGGCAAGGTTACATTTCAGCTGAGCAATATGAAAAAGCGATTAATACTCCGATTACAGATGGACTTCAAAGTCTAAAATCGGCTAATAGTTATCCTCCATACATGGACAACTATCTCAAAGAGGTAATCGATCAAGTCGAACAAGAAACAGGCTACAACCTCTTAACGACTGGTATGGACGTCTACACCAACGTTGATCCTAAAGTTCAACAACATCTCTGGGATATCTACAATACCGACGAGTATGTCAACTATCCAGATGATGAAATGCAAGTAGCTTCAACGATTGTGGATGTGACAAACGGGAAAGTTATTGCTCAGTTAGGTTCTCGTCACCAATCAAGCAATGTTTCCTTCGGAATTAACCAAGCTGTGGAAACCAACCGTGACTGGGGTTCTACCATGAAGCCTATCACAGACTATGCTCCTGCCTTGGAGTATGACATCTACGACTCAACTGCTTCGATTGTACATGATGTTCCTTA
Source organism: Streptococcus sp. (assembly GCF_030528045.1). Classification (GTDB taxonomy): domain Bacteria; phylum Bacillota; class Bacilli; order Lactobacillales; family Streptococcaceae; genus Streptococcus. The sequence continues at coordinate 1,088 of NZ_JAUMZR010000057.1, read as the reverse complement.
CAACTATCCTGGAACAGATACCCCTGTTTACAACTGGGATAGAAGTTATTTTGGAAACATCACCATCCAATATGCGCTCCAACAATCACGGAACGTTACAGCCGTAGAAACCTTGAACAAAGTTGGTTTGGACAGAGCCAAGACCTTCCTAAATGGAATCGGTATTGACTATCCAGATATGCACTATGCCAACGCGATTTCAAGTAATACGACTGAGTCAAACAAAAAGTACGGAGCAAGTAGTGAGAAAATGGCTGCTGCTTACGCTGCTTTTGCTAACGGTGGTATCTACCATAAACCAATGTATATCAATAAAATCGTCTTTAGCGATGGCAGCTCAAAAGAATACGCTGATCCTGGTACTCGTGCCATGAAAGAGACGACCGCCTATATGATGACAGAAATGATGAAGACTGTCTTGGCATACGGAACGGGTCGTGGTGCTTATCTCCCTTGGCTACCTCAAGCTGGTAAGACTGGTACATCAAACTATACAGACGATGAAATTGAAAACTACATCAAAAACACTGGTTATGTAGCCCCAGACGAAATGTTTGTCGGTTATACTCGCAAATATTCAATGGCTGTATGGACAGGTTACTCAAACCGCCTTACTCCTATCGTTGGTGATGGATTCTATGTTGCAGCTAAGGTCTACCGTTCAATGATGACCTATCTGTCTGAGGATAACAACCCTGGCGACTGGACCATGCCAGAAGGCCTCTACCGAAGTGGTGAGTTCGTCTTTAAAAACGGTGCTCGTTCTGCATGGACTGCCCCTGCTCCGCAACAGGCCCCAACACCTGAAAGTTCGAGCTCGACTTCAGAAAGTTCAACTACACAGTCAAGCTCAACTACTCCAAGCACGAATAATAGCGCAAACAATAATACCAATAACCAGCAACCAAATACAACGCCTGGTCAACAAAACCAGAACCAAAATCAGAATCCTCAACCAGCACAACCATAACATTTATCACTCGGTTTTTTCTGGGTGATTTTTTCATAGCACTGTTGCATTTATGTGCTTAACAAAAGCGGCTCTATAATATCTGTAGTGGGTAAAAACCACTATGGAAATTATGGAG
>NZ_JAUMZR010000056.1:0-9592 GCF_030528045.1 Streptococcus sp. | reverse complement strand
CTTCGTCTCCTCTCGCGCTTAGTTATAGGTCATCCACTACAGTTGACATAGAGCCAGCTTTTCAGCCTGAAATGATAGGTTTTTGTGTTAGATTAACGTACTGTACGGATACGCATTGTGTTTGTACGAACAGCTTCTCCAAGTGGCACACCTGCAACGATAACAATATCGTCACCAGATTCTACAAGACCTGCTTCAACTGATTTACGTTCAGCGATTTCGAACATATCATCAGTTGATGATGGAGCTTCAGTCAACATTGGGATAACACCCCAGTTCAACATCAATCCACGCTCTGTCAATTCGTCGAATGTCAATGCCAAGATATCAGCATTTGGACGGTATTTAGAAATCAAACGAGCTGTGTGACCAGTCTTAGTAAGAGTAACAACCAATTTGATGTTCATTGAGTTAGTAGCATCTTTAACAGCTGAAGCCATAACTTCTGTCTTAGAGTTACGTTCGAATGTATCTGAGTTCAAACGTCCGTATTCGTTAAGAAGAGTTTGTGCGTTCTTGTCAATTGTAGCCATTGTTGTTACTGACTCAAGTGGGTATTTACCGTTTGCAGACTCACCTGAAAGCATTGTAGCGTCAGTTCCGTCGATAACAGCGTTAAATACGTCTGATACTTCTGAACGAGTTGCGCGTGGTTTTTCTGTCATTGTTTCAAGCATGTTTGTTGCTGTGATAACAACTTTACCTGCTGCATTCACTTTAGTGATGATCATTTTTTGGTAAACTGGAACCATTTCGAATGGTACTTCGATACCCATATCACCACGAGCGATCATGATACCGTCAGCAGCTTCAATGATTTCATCTAAGTTATCGATACCTTGTTGGTTTTCGATTTTCGCAAACAATTGAACGTGACCGTTACCAGTTTCTTCACAGATTGCACGAACTTCGTTAACGTCTTTTGCAGTACGTACGAATGAAATCGCGATGAAGTTGATACCTTGTTCCAAACCGAAACGGATATCATCGTTATCACGTTCAGCAAGAGCTGGGAAAGGAATTTTAGTGTTAGGGATGTTTACACCTTTTTGTTTAGCGATAATTCCGTCGTTTTCAACTTCTACTTCAAACTCACGAGTTGCATCGTCTTTTGCAACAACGCGAAGACCCAATTTACCATCGTCAACCAATACTTGACGACCAACTTCAACATCATCGTAGATATCAAGGGCACCAGCAACGTTCAAAGCAATCACATCACGAGTTGATTTGATTCCTTGTTTAGTTGCAACACGGATTTTTTCACCAGTTTTGTAAGAGTACTCTTTTGCGTCACTTTCAAACAATTCTGTACGGATTTCAGGCCCTTTAGTATCAAGAAGGAAACCAACTTTTTTACCTGCAAGTTTCTCAGCAAGTTTAACAGTTGCCATACGCTCACCTTGTTCTTGGTGGTCACCGTGTGAGAAGTTAAAACGGAAAGTGTTTGCTCCTGCTTCAATCAATTTAGCAATATTTTGAGCTGAAGCTTCAACGTCAAGTTTTTCACCCCAGTATCCGTCTTCACCGAATTTTTTACCACCACGGATTTCAACCGCAGGACCTAAAGTTGCAACGATTTTTACACGTTTGTTCATGATTTTTGTGACTCCTTTATATAATTCGACCTTTTATGGTCATTTTACCAAATTAATGAAAGTTGATTAGGACAAGCTCTTGTTCAAATCAGAAAGTTCAAGATCAGCTTTATGAGGGTTGTTAACAACAATCTTACCATCAGCTGTTAAGCTAAACAAAGCTCCTTCTTCTGCTGTTCCAAGAATTGGATTCTCAACCATTTTCTCGTTACGGATACCAACAGCGACACCACCGATTCCTTGTTTAAGGAGTTTAACAGCGTGTGCCCCCATACGTGATGCTAATACACGGTCACGAGCGGTTGGTGATCCACCACGTTGGATGTGTCCAAGTTCAGTTACACGAAGGTCACTAGTGTCTCCAGCTTCCTTGAGTTTCTTACCAAACTCATTCGCAGACATAACTCCCTCAGCCAAAACGATGATGTTGTGTTTCTTACCACATTCATAACCAACTTTGATGCTTGCAACGATGTCTTCCATCTTGAAGTCTTCTTCAGGGATGATGATTTCGTCAGCACCAGTTGCGATACCTGCCCAAAGAGCGATATCACCAGCGTTACGTCCCATTACTTCAACAACGAAAGTACGACGGTGACTTGATGATGTATCACGAATCTTATCAATCGCATCCATAGCAGTCGTAACTGCAGTATCAAATCCAATTGTGAAATCAGTACCTACGATATCGTTATCAATAGTTCCTGGAAGTCCAATAGCTGGGAACCCATGTTCCGTCAAGCGCATAGCTCCGTGATAAGAACCGTCTCCACCGATAACTACGACTCCTTCGATACCGTGTTTTTTCAATTGCTCAATCCCTTTAAGTTGGCCTTCAAGTTGTGCAAACTCAGGGTAACGAGCAGAGTGAAGGAAAGTACCACCACGAGAAATGATGTCTCCTACTGAAGCAGCATCAAGTGGATAAATTTCACCGGCAACCATACCTGCGTATCCATCATAGATACCAAAAACTTCCATTCCTTCCGAGATTGCTTGGCGAACTACTGCACGGATGGCAGCATTCATACCAGGGGCGTCTCCACCACTGGTCAAAACAGCAATACGTTTCATTTGGTTTATGCTCCTTTTTCTTTTAACATTCTTACTGATTATACCACATTTAAATCGAAAATTCTTCTATTTTCCGTATTTTTAGCGATAAATCGTTTTCATAGCAATTCCCTCTAATTTTTCCTCTAGAGCAGAATCTTTTCTTACAAAATGTTGTGTAGAAACAACCGTTTTCCCTTCCTCTTCATACCTGATAATGACAGGAATTGGACCTTTGTATTGTTCTAGAATATTTGAAATCTCTTTATCGTATTTATGATTTTTAACTTGAATCCAGAATCGTTCCGCTACTGCTTCTTTCAAATCTTGTGCAATCATTTGCAGACGACCATCTCGGGATTGAACTTTGCCATTGATGTAGTAAAATTTCCCTTCGGATAAAATGGAAGCATATTTTCTATATTGGTCTGAAAATACAGTTACATCCATCCGAGACTTACTATCATGAACCTGTAGAAAAACCATACTCTCGCCTTTCTTGGTTCGAATCACTTTAATCTTTTGAACTTCAACTAGGAGAGTAGCTTGAGCTCCCTCAGTTAGATTAGTGATTGGAGTCGTCGGATATAGGGCGTGTTTGGCAAGAGTTTGGAGAGGATGGGCACTGATACCTACCCCAATCAGTTCCTGCTCTTTGTAAAATTTCTCTGCCTCAGTAAAATCATCAGCTTCAGTCCAACTATAATTTGTATCCGCAAAGAGTCCACCTAACTCCTCAACAAAAACAAATAAGTTTGGTAGGTTGACTAAGATTTTCTGACGATTCTTGTCAAATTCATCAAAAAGCCCTAGTTCAACCAAAGGCGTCAGAAGCGACAGTTTCTTGTAATTCTTGGGAAGACGTGTGACGAAATCTTCAATGCTTGAAAAAGGACGATTTTCAATAATCCAGTAAGACAAATCTCTCGGCATCCCTTTAATAGCTTTTAGACCAAGATAGATTTTCTTCTGAGCAATTTTATCATGATAGGGAATGCTGTTGATTGCTAAGGGAGATACTTCAAAGCCCATCTGCAATGCATCTACAATGTAATCGCTACTAGAATAATTCAACATGACTTGGAAGAAAATAGCAGGATAATGCGTCTTAAAATAAGCTAGTTGGAAAGCTAGCGCTGAGTAGGCATAGGCGTGGGATCGGTTAAATCCATAGCCTGCAAACTTTTCCATCACTGCAAAAACTTGGTTGGCCTTTTCTTCTGTATGCCCCAATTTCATAGCTCCTGTGATAAAATCTTCCTTCATCAGATGCATCTCTTTGGCATTTTTCTTCCCCATAGCTCGTCTGAGAATGTCGGCTTTACCAAGGTTAAAGCCTCCAAAACGCTGAGCAACCTGCATGACTTGCTCTTGATAGAGCATGATACCGTAGGTTGATGACAGAATGTCCTCCAAGGCAGGATCTAGTACCGTCACCTTTTCTTTACCATGCTTCCGAGCGACAAAGTTATCAATATAATCGCTTGCCCCTGGTCTGTTGAGCGAGGTTGTGGCTACTACCTCTTCAAATACTTGCGGCTGAACTCGTTTCAAGAGTCGAATGGCACCAGGTTGTTCAAATTGGAAAATCCCCTTAGTATTTCCAGCAGCAAAGAGGCCCAGAGTTGCCTTGTCTTCCAAATCAATCTCTTCGATTTTTATACGAACACCCTCTGACTCAGACAATAATTCCTGCATTTTTTGGACAAAAGTTAGATTACGCAGACCTAGGAAATCCATTTTTAAAAGGCCATTAGCTTCAACTGCATGTGCATCATACTGGGTGATTAGCATATCCTCACCGTATTTGAGCGGGATATAGTCCGTCAGGTCTTGGTCACTCATAACGACCCCAGCTGCATGGATAGAGGTCTGACGAGGATACCCTTCAATCTTTCGAGCAATCTCGAAAGCTTTTTGATATTCAATCTTACTATTGATGACCTGCCTAAACTGTAAATTCTTTTCATAGGCTGTCGTTAGCGTATCTCGAAAACTGATTTTTTTCGTAATATTGGTTAATTCGTACTCTGGAACACCATAACGTTTAAAAACATCACGAATTGCCTGTTTTGCTCCAAAAGTCGAATAGGTAACAATCTGTGCCACATGTTGACTACCATAGCGATCACGAACATAGCGAATGAACTCTGGTCTATAGAGGTCAGGAATGTCGATATCAATATCAGGCATGGTGTAGCGCTCACGATTTAAAAAGCGCTCGAAAATCAAGTTCTTCTCAACCGGGTCGATTCCTGTAATATCCAGTGAGTAAGCCACCAGACTACCAACCGCAGAACCACGCCCCATTCCCATATAATATCCTTGGGAACGTCCAAAACGGAGCAAATCCCAAACTACAAGGAAATAGTCGTCAAAGCCCATATCATGAATCACAGCTAATTCCTCATTTAGTCGCTCATGATAGATAGCTGAGGTTAGCCCCTTGTCACTCAAGCCTTGCTCGGCTCTTGCTCGAAGCTCTTCTACCGCTGGTCTTTCAGGATTAAAGCGAGGGAGTTTTAAACTTGAGTCGATTTGATAGCTTACATTCTCTATCAGACCTTGGAGATTGGCAAGCGCTTGAGGGAAGCGATTTTTAAACCGTGCTTCCAAGTCTGAGGCAGGTAAAAAAATCCCCTGTTGTGAATGTACATCCACTTCTCTCAGGCTGACATTGTCCTTGACTGCTGATAAGATTTGTAAAACTTGAATATCTTCTTTTTCAAAAGAGTTGACTTGATAGAGGGGAAGAATGGGTCTGATAAAGACTTCTTGAGGAGTATCTGGACTAACACCGATAAAATAATCAACCCCAAAATCCAACTGTTCGACCCCATTAAAATAGGGAACAATAATGGCAACATCTTCGAGGTGGGAGGTGAAGTCAGACCAATTTTTCCGTCCAGTCATTTTTAAAGTGGATAACTTCATCAACTCTTGATAACCTTTAGTCGATAGGGCTAGAAAACGTAGAGAGAGGTTCTCCTCATCTTTGACCAAGGTCATTTCTAAACCAATTAAAGGCTGAATGCCATGCTTACGAGTTGATTCTAGAAAATGATAGGCTCCATAGAGATTATCCACATCCATGATAGCAAGGTGAGAATAGCCGTATTCTTTAGCTGTTTGTACATATTTTTCAATCGAAACCACACTTTCCATAAAACTATAAACAGTCTTGGTGTCGAGCTGTGCAATCATTTCTTCTCCTCCTTGCTTTCGTTTTACTACTATTATACCATTTTAAGCTGGATATTGAAGCAACTCTGCACTTTCTTTTCAATATCATCAGTTACAAACTTCTTCTCTTCTTACTTTTAAATTCTTCATTTTTCAAAGGAAGAATTTAAAAAATTAATATTATATAATAGTTTTAAATGTAAATTTAGATATATTTATACCAAACGAAGAATAATAAAGATAGGAGTTATATCCAGTTTTACATATAAAAATCTCTAGAAAAAGGCTTACTTTTATGGTATTTATTCAGCATTTTATAATAACTTACCAAATAGATATGCTGGTTTAAGAAATTTATTTCATTTAAGTTTATTTATTCCATTTTTCCCTCTTTTTTGATATAATAAATTCAGTTTGTTTTCAAAGGAGAGAAACATGCGTTTTAATCAATTCAGCTATCAACCAACCACTAGTTCTCAACGATTTGAAGAATTAGAAGGTCTTGGTCTAAAGCTGTCACCCCAACTGTCCTTAAAAAGACAGTTTGAAGACTTCATTCGTTGGAGTTTTTTCACTTATTCTAACACGGATTATGCCTTATCGACTTTGGCTGCGGATAAAGAAACAGATTTAGTAACTTTTTTCCAGTCAGACCGTGAGTTAACTGCGGAGATTTTCTACACAGTAGTTTTTCAACTTTTAGGATTTAGCTATCTTGTTGACTTTGAGGATGCCGAACAGTTTCGTAAAGAAACTGGTTTTCCTATTGTTTATGGAGATCTCATTGAAAATCTTTATCAGTTACTCAATACGAGAACGAAAAAAGGAAATACGCTCATCGATCAACTTGTTAGTGATGGACTCATTTCAGAAGATAATCACTACCACTACTTTAACGGTAAGAGCTTGGCAACCTTCTCTACTCATGATGTCATTCGTGAAGTCGTGTATGTCGAGAGCCGTGTGGATACTGATAAAGACGGACTCCCTGACTTAGTCAAGGTCAGCATTATTCGCCCACGTTACGATGGTCAAGTACCTGCTCTTATGACTGCCAGCCCTTATCACCAAGGGACCAACGACAAAGCCAGTGACAAGGCTCTCTACAAAATGGAAGGAGAGCTTGAGGTCAAACTGCCCCACACCATTGAACTTGAGGAACCTAAGCTGAATTTAGTCGAACCTCATGGTCAAGCAGAAGTCGTCTCAGAAGCTGAAGAAAAGCTATCTCATATCAATAGCTCATATACACTCAATGACTACTTCCTCCCACGTGGATTTGCCAATCTCTATGTATCAGGTGTTGGAACGAAAGATTCTCAAGGCCTCATGACCAATGGTGACTACCAGCAGATTGAAGCTTATAAAAATGCCATTGATTGGCTCAATGGTCGTTGTCGTGCTTTCACGGACCACACGCGCAAGCGCCAAGTCAAGGCTGACTGGTCAAACGGCAAAGTCGCAACAACAGGTATTTCTTATCTAGGTACCATGTCCAATGGTCTCGCCACCACTGGTGTTGATGGCTTAGAAGTCATCATCGCAGAAGCAGGTATTTCCTCTTGGTACAACTACTATCGGGAAAATGGTCTAGTAACCAGCCCAGGTGGTTATCCGGGTGAGGATTTTGACTCACTTGCTGAATTGACCTACTCTCGCAACCTCCAAGCTGGTGACTATATTCGTGGCAATGAAGCTCATCAAGCAGACTTAGAAAAGGTTAAAGAGAAACTCGATCGCAAGACTGGTGACTACAATCAGTTTTGGCATGACCGCAACTATCTGCTCAATGCTCACAAGGTTCAAGCTGAGGTCGTCTTTACGCATGGTTCCCAGGATTGGAACGTCAAACCCCTTCATGTTTACCAGATGTTTCATGCCCTTCCTAGCCATATCAATAAGCACCTCTTTTTCCATCATGGTGCCCATGTTTATATGAACAACTGGCAGTCAATCGACTTCCGCGAGTCCATGAATGCCTTGTTAAGTATGAAATTGCTAGGACTTGACTCAAGCTATCAACTTCCGACTGTCATTTGGCAGGACAATTCCGAACCGCAAACATGGCAGAGTCTTGATGACTTTCGCAAACAGGATGAACTGCATACCTTCTCTCTTGGTAATGAGGAAAAAGTGATTCAAAACCAGTATGATCAAAAAGATTTTGATCGTTATGGTAAGACTTACCAGATCTTCAACACCGAACTTTACCAAGGAAAAGCTAATCAGATCACCATTGACCTTCCAGTAAGTCAAGACCTTCACTTAAATGGGCGAGTGGAGCTGAAACTTCGTGTTAAATCGAGTACGAACAAGGGCTTATTATCAGCCCAACTGTTAGAACTTGGACAAAAGAAATATCTGCAGCCTTATCCAGCTGTTTTAAGTGCTAGAACCATTGATAATGGTCGTTACCACATGTTAGAAAATCTCTGTGAACTGCCATTCAACCCAAGTGCCCAACGTGTCATCACCAAAGGCTACCTTAATCTTCAAAATCGAACCAATCTCTTGACGATTGAAGAAGTCCAACCAAATGAATGGATGGACTTCAAGTTAGAGCTTCAACCAACTATCTACAAACTTAAAGAAGGAGATACTCTCCGTTTGGTTATCTACACCACAGACTTTGAGATTACAATTCGAGATAATACAGACTATCAATTGACTGTTGATTTAGCACAGTCTAGTCTTATCCTACCTTGTCAAAAGGTATAATCTACCAGACTTTCAATATGGAAATATTCAAAGGAAAAGTCAATGAATTTGACCATTGAACTTCCTATAACCAAAGTTTTCCACTTGAACAGTCGAATCAAACATAAACTTCGTATCAAATTCAGTTCATCTAAAAGCATTTTAGAAGCCCCTAGATAGAACTTGGACAAAAGATACTCCCTCTAACCAAAATATGTAACCATTTATCATACACGCTATTAGACCACATGTTGGAAATCTCTGTGAATTACATTTAGAGTGAATTCACAAAACGCCGTGACAAAAAGCTACCCAAATTGAATGATTCACTGTCATTAAGGAACATCAATGTAGATGAACAGATTGCTACCTAGTTTATCTGCACGCAACTAGTGACAAGTTAAAAGAAGTAGAATCTCTCCATCTATTTCTTTATCCTACTGACTTTAAAATCATCATACGTGACAATACCGCCTACCACCCGACTGACATTTTCGTTCAGTCCACGCTACTGTACCTTGTAAAAGGAGTACTTACTTTATGAACAAATCAGAACACAGACACCAACTTATCCGCGCCCTCGTTTCAAAAAACAAAATCCATACACAAGCTGAATTACAAGCATTATTAGCGGAAAATGATATCCAAGTTACTCAGGCTACCTTATCGCGCGATATCAAAACCATGAATCTTTCAAAAGTGCGCGAAGAGGACAATTCTTATTATGTGCTAAATACAGGCTCTATCTCCAAGTGGGAAAAACGTCTTGAAAACTATATGGAAGACGCTCTTGTTATGCTGCGTCCTGTGCAACACCAGGTTATTTTGAAAACTTTACCCGGTTTAGCCCAATCGTTTGGATCTGTAATTGATTCCTTGGCCTTTCCAGATATCGTGGCAACCCTTTGTGGAGATGACGTCTGCATGATTATCTGTGAAAATGCTGCAAAAGCGCAAGCTTGTTTTGAGAGTCTTAAAAAATATGCGCCACCATTTTTCTTTAGTGAATAATGGCTCTATGTCAACTGTAGTGGGTGACCTATAACTAAGCACGAGAGGAG
>NZ_JAUMZR010000055.1:0-9919 GCF_030528045.1 Streptococcus sp. | reverse complement strand
TTCGTCTCCTCTCGTGCTTAGTTATAGGTCACCCACTACAGTTGACATAGAGCCCGTTTTTTTGTATGCTTATTTTGACTTGATGTAGTTGATACCGTCTGCCTTAGGTGCAACTGCTTTTCCAAAGAAGGCTGCCAAGACAAGAATGGTCAAGACATAAGGCGCGATTTGAAGGTAAACCGCTGGCACTCCTTGTAGAAAAGGTAATTGAGAACCGATAACTGCCAAACTTTGTGAAAGTCCAAAGAAAAGACTAGAAAGCATTGCACCAATTGGGTTCCATTTACCAAAGATCATCGCAGCAAGGGCGATAAATCCAGGACCGACAATAGTTGTCACTGAGAAGTTAACTGAAATGGATTGAGCATAAATCGCTCCCCCAATTCCACCAAGGAAACCTGAAATAACAACCCCTAAATATCGCATCTTGTAGACATTGATCCCCAAGGTATCCGCTGCCTGAGGGTGTTCACCAACAGAGCGAAGGCGAAGACCAAAACGTGTCTTGAAGAGAATAAACCATGCAAGGAAAGAGAAGGCAATCGCGATATAACCTAGCAAACTTGTTGACTTGAAGAAGATATCTCCAATCACAGGGATATCAGCCAAAACTGGGAAATCAAAACGTCCAAAAGTCTGGCTTAAGTTATCCGTTTGTCCTTTGTTATAAAGAACTTTAACCAAGAAAACCGCTAGGGCAGGAGCCATCAAGTTCAATACTGTACCACTGACAACATGGTCCGCACGGAAATGAACTGTAGCGACTGCATGGATGAGGGAGAAAATAGCTCCCACGATACCAGCAACTAACAAGGAAATCCAAGGAGTCGCTGCTCCAAGTTGTTCTGCAAATTCAAGGTTAAAGACAACCCCAGAAAAGGCTCCCATAACCATAATTCCTTCAAGACCGACGTTAACGACACCACCACGTTCAGAGAAAACTCCTCCGATACTCGCAAAAATAAGTGGTGCTGAGTAAATCAGCATAGAAGAGACCAAGAGGGTGAGTAATGTTGTAATAGACATCCTTACTTACCTCCTTTAACTTGTTTTTTAGGTTTGACAAAGCGTTCGATAATGTAGTGAACGCTGACAAAGAAGATAATAGACGCTGTTACAATGCTGACAAGCTCAGACGGAACTTGCGCAGCGTTCATACCCGGCGCACCAACTTGTAGAACACCAAATAAGAAGGCTGCAAAGAGAATTCCAATTGGTGAATTTCCAGCAAGCAAACTAACTGCCATCCCGTTAAATCCGATAGCCAATGATGATCCCTGAACATAAACGTTTTGGAAGGTTCCAAGACCTTCGACCGCTCCACCAAGACCAGCCAAAGCACCAGAGATAATCATTGATAGGATGATTGTACGTTTTGCTGAAATACCAGCGTACTCTGAAGCATGGGGATTGAGACCAACTGCGCGAATTTCAAAACCGAGAGTCGTTTTCTTGAGCAAGAACCAAATCACAGCTACAGCAATGATTGCAAAGAAGATTCCGATATTCATACGGGAATTTCCAGTCAACTCTGATAACCATGGTGTCTGGTAAGTAGCATTGGCACTAACACGAATCGTTGAGTCTGTACTTTGCATAATATCTTTCGGAAAGGCATGAATAAAGGCATTTCCCACATACAATACAATGTAGTTCATCATGATGGTCACGATAACCTCTGACGTACCGAGATAAGCTCTGAGGATACCTGGAATTGCTCCAACAATTCCACCTGCGATCAAAGCAATGATCACTGTCAATGGAATCAAAACGAGACGAGGCATATCTGGATTTGACAAGGCAAACCAACCGCTGAGAATCCAGCCTGCCAAAGCCTGACCAGGAAGTCCGACGTTGAAGAAACCTGCTCGACTAGCAACTGCGAAACCAAGACCTATCAAGACAAGAGGACCCATGGCACGGAAAATTTCTCCAATCCCACGGAGGCTACCAAAAGCTGTATAGAACAACTCCTCATAGCCCCAGATAGCATCATATCCGAAGATCCACATGACAATGGCTCCGAGCAAGATTCCTAAGAATACGGAAATCAAGGGAACCGAAATTTGTTGTAATTTTTTAGACATCACTCTTCTCCTTTCCCAAGTTTCCACCAGCCATCAAGACACCAAGTTCTTGTTTGTTAGTTGTTTCTGGCGATACAATACCTTGAATCTTACCATCGTGAATAACGGCAATTCGGTCTGAGACATTTAAAATCTCATCCAATTCAAAGCTGACAACAAGGACAGCCTTACCGTTATCACGCTCTTCAATCAAACGTTTGTGGATATATTCAATGGCACCGACATCCAAACCACGAGTTGGCTGGCTGACGATAAGGAGATCAGGATCACGATCAATCTCACGAGCGATAATCGCTTTTTGTTGATTTCCTCCTGAAAGAGCTGCCGCTGGAACAAATTCGCTTGCCGCACGAACGTCAAATTCTTCCATTAATTTCTTGGCATGTGAAGTGATATTGGCATAGTTCAAGATGCCATTTTTGCTGAGTGGTTCTTTGTAGTAGGTTTGAAGAGCGATATTTTCTGAAATCATCATCTCCAAAATCAAGCCATCACGGTGACGATCCTCAGGAACGTGCCCCACGCTTAGTTCTGTAATTTGTCGAGGATGCATCCCCACGATTGATTTGCCTTTTAATTCAACGCTACCTGACTCAACCTTACGAAGACCAGTAATGGCTTGAATGAGTTCAGACTGACCATTGCCATCAATACCTGCAATACCAACAATTTCACCAGCACGAACATCCAAGGAGAGATTTTTTACTGCTGGTACACCGCGGTTTTCATTGACAACCAAGTCTTTGATAGACAAGACCACTTCTTTGGGTTGCGGTGCTTGTTTTTCCGTTTTAAAGGAGACTGAGCGTCCAACCATCATTTCTGCCAAGTCCGCATTTGTTGCTCCTGCGATTTCAACTGTCTGGATTGATTTCCCACGACGGATAACCGTCACTCGATTCGATACTGCACGAATCTCATCCAGTTTATGGGTAATCAAAATGATAGACTTCCCTTCTTTGACAAGGTTTTTCATGATTGCCATCAACTCATCAATCTCTGAAGGAGTCAATACTGCTGTAGGTTCATCAAAGATAAGGATATCAGCACCACGATAGAGTGTTTTCAAGATTTCTACACGTTGTTGGGCACCAACGGAAATATCCGCCACCTTAGCAGCAGGATCTACTGCCAAACCATAACGTTCAGAAAGAGCCTTGATTTCTTTAGTAGCACCAGCTATATCTAGAACACCATTTTTAGTGACTTCACTTCCTAAAATGATATTCTCAGCTACTGTAAAAGCCTCAACCAACATGAAATGTTGGTGAACCATCCCAATTCCAAGACCAGCAGCTTTAGATGGTGAGTCTAGTTTTACAACCTGACCATTCACCACAATTTCACCACTCGTTGGTTCAAGAAGTCCTGCCAGCATATTCATCAGAGTGGATTTACCCGCTCCATTTTCTCCTAAGAGTGCATGAATTTCACCTTTTCGCAGTTGCAAGTTGATTTTGTCGTTTGCTACAAATTCACCAAACATCTTGGTAATATCCCGCATCTCAATGACATTTTCGTGTGCCATATGCTCTTCCTTTCAGAGGTTTATTTTATTTCAATAAAACCTGCTAATCACATTAACAAGCTCTATTGAGACAAAAATTGCCTCAATTCTTAAAGAAGCGACCAATGGCCGCTTCCTAAGAAATGACTTTTATCCATTATTTTTCAGGAACTTTTACGCTTCCGTCAAGGATTTTAGATTTTGCATCTTCAACAGCTTTTTTACCTTCTTCTGAAAGGTTTGTTACTGCTAGCTCAACCCCATTATCTTTCAATGAGTAAACAATCACTTGTCCACCAGGGAATTCACCTTTTTCTGTTTTGTTGGCAATATCTTTCACAGTTGTACCAACTTGTTTCAATGTAGATACAAGAACGAAGTTAGATTCTTTGCCATCTTTAGAAGTGTATTTACCTTCTGCTGCTTGGTCACGGTCTACACCGATAACCCAAACTTTTTCGTCTTCATTTTTGTTTTCGTTCAATGATTTTGCTTCAGCAAAGACACCAGCACCTGTACCACCAGCTGCTTGGTAGACAACGTCTGCACCGGCAGCGTATTGAGCTGCTGCAATTGTTTTACCTTTGGCAGCATCACCAAATGAACCAGCATAGTCAACTTGGACTTTGATAGATGGGTCTACTGATTCAACACCAGCTTTGAATCCAGCTGCAAAACGTGAAATAACTTCAGATTCGATACCACCTACAAAACCAACTTGTTTTGTTTTTGTAGTTTTTGCTGCTGCAACACCAGCAAGGTAAGCTGCTTCGTTATCCGCAAATCTTACGCTCGCAACATTCTTTTGACCTTCAATCACATCATCAATCAAGACATAGTTTAGGTCAGAGTGGTCTTTTGCTGCTTCCTCAACTGCATTGTGAAGGGCAAAACCAACACCGAAGATCAGGTTGTAACTTCCAGCCGCTTGTTGCAAGTTGTTAGCATAGTCTGCTTCGCTTGTTGATTGGAAGTAAGTGTAACCTTTATCTTTAGAAAGATTGTGTTCTTTACCCCAGTCTTGCAAACCTTCCCAAGCTGATTGGTTAAATGATTTATCATCAACACCACCAGTATCTGTTACGATTGCTGCTTTGGTCTTCATTTCTGATGAAGATGAAGCAGCGTTACGAGAAGAGCGGTTACCACATGCAGCAAGTCCAACTGCTGCTACTGCAACTAGACCAAGGCCTAGCCATTGTTTCTTGTTCATTACTGAACCTCCTAAATAAGATGTGCAACGATGTTGCAAGTATGGATTGGTTGGCCACAAGGACCGCGTCACTCAGAGAGTGACTCAGACTAGTTTAAGTCTGTAAATGAGTATGGAAGTAACTCCCCGACCGTCATCTCGACCGTCGAATTATCTTTAGCGACTAAAGTCACTTTTAGATCTTGTTCAAAAAATTCAACCATGACCTGGCGGCAAGCACCACATGGCGAGATAGGTTTTTCAGTTTGTCCGTAGACAATCAATTCTGAAAACTCCCGTTGCCCCTCCGAAACTGCTTTAAAAATAGCAGTACGCTCTCCACAATTAGTCAAAGGATAACTAGCATTCTCGATGTTCACACCCGTATAAATACTACCATCCTTGGCTACTAAAACAGCTCCGATGGGAAAATGAGAATAGGGGACATAGGCTTGTTTGCTGGTTTCAATTGCTAGTTCAATCAACTCAGTAGTCGCCATCTGCAAATTCTCCTTTTAAAATCGCAACGCCAGCAGATGTTCCGATACGGGTAGCGCCTGCTTCCACAAAAGCGACAACATCTGCATATGAACGCGCTCCACCAGCTGCCTTAACTCCCATATCTGGTCCGGCTGTTTCACGCATCAACTGAACATCCTCAATAGTGGCACCACCAGTTGAAAATCCAGTTGATGTTTTGACAAAGTCAGCGCCTGCTTTCTGGGATAATTGGCAGGCCACAACCTTTTCATCGTCTGTCAACAAGCAAGCTTCAATAATGACCTTAACCAACTTGTCACCACTTGCTTCTACGACAGCACGGATGTCCGATTCAACCAAATCCAGATTGCCCGATTTGAGGGCACTAACATTGATAACCATATCAATCTCATCTGCACCGTTTTGGACAGCTTCTTTTGTTTCAAAAGCTTTCACAGCAGAAGTTGTTGCTCCCAAAGGAAAACCTACTACTGTACAAACCTTTACATCTGAGCCTTCAAGCCCTGTTTTCGCATGTTTAACCCATGTAGGATTAACACAAACGCAGGCAAAGTCATACTCACGCGCTTCAGATAGCAAACGATCAATTTGTTCTTGACTTGCATCTTGCTTTAAAAGCGTATGATCAATATATTTATTTAATTTCATATTCGGATTCTCCCTAGTTTTATGAGATAATTTCTATAATTTCTCGTAAACTTTGCACTCCATCATTTATTTTAACATATTTTTGAAATTCTGTAACTAGTTCAGAAGAAATTTTTCCATTTGTATAAACTTTTGCAACAATTTCACCCTTTTGAACGGAATCTCCAACTTTCTTTTCAAAAACAATCCCTGTTTCATAGTCCAAGTCATCAGACTTGACTGCACGACCAGCTCCTAGTCTCATGGCATAGAGCCCAAATTCCATAGCTGGAAGGGCTGAAATAACACCCGTTTCTTGAGCTGGAATTTCCAGCACATGGGCAACTTTGACGGGGCGATAGAGATCTTCTAAATCGCCGCCTTGTGCTGCTACCATTTCTTCAAACTTAGCCAGTGCTTGGCCATTTTCCAGGTGTTGACGGATTTCCTTGATTGTTTTCTCAACATCAGCCAAGCCAAGCATAATCCGAGCTAGCTCGCAGATAAAGTGACTAATATCTTCTCGGCCTTTTCCTTGGAGAATCTCGATTGCCTCAAGGATTTCCAGACGATTTCCAATGGCTCGTCCCAAGGGCTGACTCATATCGGTAATGACTGCTACTGTTTTTCGACCAACAGCCTTACCAAGATCCACCATGGTTTGAGCCAATTCGCGCGCCTCATCAACAGTCTTCATGAAGGCACCCTCACCGACCGTTACGTCTAGCAAAATGGCATCCGCTCCTGCAGCAATTTTCTTGCTCATCACCGAACTAGCAATCAAAGGAATCGTGTCGATAGTTGCTGTCACATCACGGAGTGCATAGAGAAGTTTGTCTGCTTTAACCAGCTGATCGGACTGCCCAATGACAGATACACCAATGTCCTGTACCTGACGAATGAAATCTTCTTGACTTCGCTCGACTTGATAGCCCTTAATGGACTCCAATTTATCAATTGTCCCACCAGTATGGCCGAGACCTCGACCACTCATCTTAGCAACAGGCACGCCGAAACTCGCAACAAGAGGAGCCAGAATCAAGGTCACCTTATCACCTACACCACCAGTCGAATGCTTATCAACTTTAACCCCATCAATAGCTGACAAATCAAACTCCTGACCTGTCTTGACCATATTCATCGTCAGATCAGAAATCTCACGTGTGGTCATTCCTTTAAAATAAACAGCCATAGCAAAAGCAGACATTTGATAATCTGGAACAGTTCCAGCCACATAGCCTTCTACCAACCAATTTATTTCAGCCGTAGTCAGTTCTTGACCATCTCGTTTCTTTTGGATTAAATCAACTGCTCTCATTCTTTCACACTTCTAAGGATATGGTATCCCTTATCTTTCTTTACGATTTCACAATTTCCAAAAACGTCTTCCATCTTACTTTTAGCACTTGGAGCTCCCTGTTTTTTCTGAATGACGATGGTTAAATCTCCTCTGTCTTTCAAGAAATCTCTGCTCTTTTCGATAATCTCATGAACAACCTGTTTGCCCGCTCGAATCGGCGGATTGGAAATAACATGGTCAAACTCCCCTTCAACTTGTTCATAGATATTGGATTGGAAAATCGTTGCTTCTACTTTATTACGTTCAGCATTTTGTCGCGCTAGGTCCAAGGCACGATTATTGATATCGACCATGGTCGCCTGAACTCCATAAGCCTTGACCAATGACAAGCCCAATGGCCCATAACCACAACCCACATCAAGGACCGTCTCTCCTTCATTTACCTCTAGACACTCGAGCAAGAGCTGACTCCCAAAGTCAACCATTTTCTTGCTAAAAACACCCGCATCCGTTAAAAAGGTCATGTTTTCTCCCAACAACTTCACTCTCAACTCATGAATGTCGTGAGCAGCATCAGGATTTTCTGCATAATACATTTTACTCATAAAACTATTTTACCATAATTTGGCTTGAATTGTAAATCGTTTACAAAGTGATGAGCAAATGAAAAAGACTGAAGAATCCTAGTCAAAAAACCTTTTCTTCAATCTCTTTCAATTATTAGAAATACATTACAATCTATCGGGAACTACAAATTATCATAGTCAGGAAAAAACAGTTCGTCTGCAATCAGGCGCATTTTTATTACTATTTATTAACCTTAAAATACTTTATTATCAACAAGATTCCCAATATGATGTTTAGATAAAAACCCAACTGATAAGTTTGTGTCAAGATTTCCAAACTTGTCCAAAGTCGTATCAAATCTTCTAGTGACATACGGAATAGATATCCTTCTGTAGCAATCCACAAAATCAAAAATAGATAACTACCAGCAGCAAGCCACTTCATCCACCGTTTTTTTAGTAGCCAAGCAATCAAGAGCGAACAGATAAAGACAGATGTTACAAGGAGATGATCCATTAAGAAGGTAAAACCGTAATAGGTTTCTACAAAGCGTCTACCATTATCCGCATTCGCTCCCCTTATAAAAGGTAGTGCAAAACTTAAAATAAAACAGAGTTCCAATAAGTAACATCTCAATATTTTCATTGTATACCTCCTATATGTTGGAAACTAAAAAGCCCACTTTTAATAACTGATAAGTCATCAGAAACCATTCCCTATTTCATCATTAAATTATTCAACCTCCATCTACCTCTATTATACGATATTGACTTACTACCATCAAGAAACCGCTTTATTTTTTTAGCTTTTTATGGTATGATAAACAAAATATCTAGGGGAAAACAAATGACCAACGAATTTTTACATTTTGAAAAAATCAGTCGCCAGACTTGGCAATCATTGCATCGCAAAACAACCCCTCCCTTGACAGAGGAAGAGTTAGAATCCATCAAGAGTTTCAATGACCAGATTAGCCTACAGGACGTAACAGATGTCTATCTTCCCCTAGTTCATCTTATCCACATTTACAAGCGCACTAAGGATGATTTGGCATTTTCAAAAGGAATTTTTCTTCAACGCGAAAGTAAATCTCAGCCTTTTATTATTGGGGTTTCTGGAAGTGTTGCTGTGGGCAAATCGACTACTAGTCGCTTACTTCAGATTCTTCTATCACGTACTCTACCGGATGCTACTGTAGAATTGGTGACAACTGACGGTTTTCTCTATCCCAATCAAACCTTGATGGACCAAGATATCTTAAATCGCAAAGGTTTTCCTGAAAGTTATGATATGGAAGCCTTGCTGAATTTTCTTGACCGCCTAAAGAATGGGCAAGATGTCGATATTCCTGTCTATTCTCATGAAGTGTATGACATCGTTCCTGGAGAGAAACAACGTGTCAAAGCTGCTGATTTTGTCATTGTCGAAGGCATCAATGTCTTTCAAAACCCTCAAAATGAGCGCCTTTACATTACTGATTTCTTTGATTTCTCCATCTATGTGGATGCAGCAGTTGAGGACATTGAAAGTTGGTATCTGGATCGTTTCTTAAAACTCCTCAGCTTTGCCCAAAATGATCCCAACAGCTACTACCACCGCTTTACGCAAATGCCGATCGGAGAAGTTGAAGCCTTTGCACACCAGGTTTGGACCAGCATTAATCTCACAAATCTACAAAACTATATAGAACCAACAAGGAATCGCGCCGAGGTCATTCTCCACAAGACTAAAAACCATGAAATCGATGAAATTTACCTAAAAAAATAATTTCCCCTTGTCAAAACCTAAGTTTTCATATATAATGGTATAGTTAGTAAATATGGAGGTAAGAACATTGGCAAACATTAAATCAGCTATCAAACGCGCTGAATTGAACGTTAAACAAAACGAAAAAAACTCAGCTCAAAAATCAGCTATGCGTACTGCTATCAAAGCTTTCGAAGCAAACCCTTCTGAAGAACTTTTCCGTGCTGCTAGCTCAGCTATCGACAAAGCAGAAACTAAAGGTTTGATTCATAAAAACAAAGCAAGCCGCGATAAAGCTCGTCTTTCAGCTAAACTTGCTAAATAAGAAACAGTCCATAGTGTACTGACCCCAAAAAGTTAGACAAATAATTATTGAAAGGATTTAGTTCTGT
>NZ_JAUMZR010000054.1:0-10333 GCF_030528045.1 Streptococcus sp. | reverse complement strand
GGTCAAAGGCAAGAGCTGAGATAATGCCGTTCTCGTCAGAGAGTTTTTGCAAGCATGCACGTTTATTTTCTGTTAAAACCATTTTATACCTCTTTTACTATTAATTGATCATATAAAGCTTGATAGCTGGCCATATTGACATGACCTGTCATCTTTTCTTGAGCATTGAGCATACCAAGGACATTGGCCTTGATGAGGAGTTCTTGATCAGTTTCCTTATGAAGAAGTCCTGATGAAATACCTGCAACAGTAGAATCTCCAGATCCGACAGGATTGACTACCTCAATTCTTGGAATATCTACTTTGTAGAAAGTGTCACCATGTTTTGCAAAAGCACCATTTGCACCAAGTGACACGATAATCCACTCAATCCCTGCAAATAAAGGCTCTTGAAGAACTTCTTTTAATTCATCCAAATCCTCAGAAACTTCTTTCCCAAGAAGCTGAGACAATTCTTCGTTATTTGGTTTAATAACTGTTGGTTTGTGTGGTGATTCAAGGATAGCCTGAAGAGTTGCACCTGAGCAGTCTAGAACAACTGGTTTGCCTGCTTGATTAGCAAGTTCTACTAAGCTTGCATAATAGTCAATTGGAAGGCCAGCTGGAAGACTACCAGAGATAGCAACTACTTCCACAGCGTCAAGAAGATTTTCGAAATGAGCCAAGAAATCTTGCCCTTCTTGTTCTAGAACTTCAGGCCCTTTTTCAAGGATTTCTGTTTGATTGTCTCCGTGTAGAATAGCGATACAGTTACGAGTCTCTCCTTGAATGGAGAAGAAACGTTTCGTTACTTTATCATCGATATGCTCTACTAAAAACTCACCAAGTTTACCACCGACCAAACCAGTAGCAACAACAGAATCACCAAATTCTGAAAGCACTCGTGTAACATTGAGCCCTTTGCCACCAGCTGTCTTGGTCACGTCCACCACGCGGTTGACAGTGTCAATTTTCAATTCATCCAAAGGATAAGAAATGTCAATGGATGGATTCATTGTGACTGTTAAAATCATGCGTCACCTCTTAGTCGTGGTATTCACCGCGATCCCATTTTTCAAGGAATTCTGTAAAGAAGTTTGCATCTGCTTGATGAGCATTGTGAGTTTCAACGTGCTCAATTTTCGCAATCAATTTTTTGTTTTCTTCTGATGGTTTGTATTCGGCATTGATGAAAGCTTCAATGATGTCACACATGAGCAATTCACCAGTGATTTTACCACCAAAACCAATAACATTGGCGTTCAATTGTTCTTTTGCATAAAGAGCTGTTGTCATATCACGAACCAAGGCAGAACGAACTCCTGAAACTTTGTTGACAGCGTTGTTGATACCAACACCAGTACCACAGATACATACCCCAAGATCAGCTTGACCGCTAGTTACAGCCTCACCAACTTTTTTACCAAAGATTGGGTAGTGAGTACGTGAGTGGTCATAAGTACCAAAGTCAATGACTTCATATCCTTTTGATTTCAAAAATTCTGAAACCGCCATTTTTTCATCTGTTACGATGTGGTCACATCCAATTGCAATTCTCATTTTTATCTTACCTTTCTTACTGTAATCTAATTAGCACATTTTGTTCAACATATCAACACGAATTTGGTGACGTCCGCCGTCGTATTTACCGTTAACAAAACCTTTAGCAATATTTTTAGCCAATTCATCACCAACAAGTTGTGCACCCATAGTGATCATACGTGAGTTGTTGTGGCCACGAGTCATATATGCTGAGCGTTCATCTGATACTTCTGCGGCAACCATTCCTTTGATTTTTGTTGCGACCATGAATGGACCAGCACCATAAGCATCAATCACGATACCAAGATTTTGTTCTTCTTTGTTTACTTCTGCAGCAACAGCAAGAGTCACATCAACAAAATCTTGACCTTCAGCTGTAACATCCACAACGTGGAAGTTTTCTTTTTCCAAGAAGTCTTTCACAACTTCTTTCAATCTCAAACCTGCAGCATCTGCACCGATAACAATAGACATATTGTATACTCCTTTTTATTATTCTAGGCTAGTAAAGACTTTTATAGTTAGCAGTTTACCTACAAAAGACTTTCTAGCAGTTTATTGATAAATTTGATTGAATGAGATGAATATCACCTTATCCAAGTCCAGGAAATCAAGTTCCTAGAAAGAAACTTTCTCTGCGACAGAGAATATAACAAGTGATTATTTGTTTGTTACAAACATAATATACTCCTATTTATAGAAAAAGTCAACAGCAAATGTTTGTTTTTGTGGTTTTTTATCTAAAATATTTCAATATCAAAGCCAATCTGATCTACTTGACCAGGTTCTAGGAGACGAACATTCTTCTTATCTTCTAGATGATTTCCTTCTTCAAGAGATGTTGACAAGCCAGACCAAGGTTCAAAGGCAATGAAAGGTCCCTTATTCAAAGTTGACCAAATGATGAGATTTGAAAACTCTTGGAAGTGTACTTTTAAGCCCTTCTCATGTTTACGAGAACGAAGGGCAATTGTTTTAGATTGCAACTCATCCAAAGTCACTGCATCAACACTAAACAGATCATAGCTAAGGTCTACTTCTTTTTGACATTCTAGCCATGGACTTCTATCTTGGAAATCCAACATACCCGTTTCTGGGAAAGGACGTGGAACAGAGCAAGTCTCTTCTTTCTCAAACTCTAAATAGTAATCTTCATAGACTTCATCATCCAGTAGAGGACAATTAAATCCTGGATGTCCACCAATAAAGTAAGGCATGACCTTGCTAGTTTCTTTATTAAAAATCTTGTATTGAGTCCGTACTGTCTTGCCAGTAAGGCTATAAGTGATTTCTAGGCGGAAATGATAAGGGTAGTTCTGATAGCTATTCTCATCGTCTTCAATTGCAAAAGTTACACTCTTATCTGTTTGTTCAACCAAGTCAAATTCTTTCTTGCGAACCAAACCATGACGAGGAATGTTTCCTTTCGTCTCCGTTCCATCTACGTGACTGTAGAAGGCTGTATCTTCTCTTAAAGAGCCACAGATTGGGAAAAGTACTGGAGCTTGTCCACTCCAGTAAGTGACATCTCCTTGCCACAGATACTCAATGCCTTCTCGATCCTTGATCGACGACAAGGCGCCACCTAAGGTTTTAAACTGGACCGTTAACTGATCTGATTTTATTTCAATTACCATAATATTCTCCAACTATTTTTAGATCTTTATATAAAAAACTAGGTTGCCACTCCCAATGTAGGAAATTAACAACCTAGTTTTCACAATTTACATTTTATAGGAGCGAATTATTTAGCATTTGCTGCGTATTCTTCGTTACGTTTGATCATTTGTTTTCTATACCAAGCAAAGATACCTACATAGAATACAAGGAAGACTGCTGCACCAAGGATTGCTTTGATATCACCTGTTGTAGCATTGCCGATTGCCCAACCAAATAGTTTTTCAATTGGTCCTTCAAGAGTTGAGTGAGTAATCAATTGAGATTGGTTCACACCTTCTGGGAAGGCACCTACACCTTTAGCAAGTTCTGTTGCAAATGGTGCGATAAGAGTACCAGAAAGAAGGAAGAGAGGCAACAAGAGTGTTCCGAAGATAATCATACGGAGCAATTTACCACGTGTAACAACTAAAAGAGCTGGAGTTACACCCATAGCGATGATACCTGCAAGTGGCAAGATACCATTTCCGACGTTTGAAAGAAGCACAGCTTCTACTAGCATGATTGGAGCAAGTACGTTAGCACAAGCCCAGATTTCAGCACGACCAGCGATGAACGGCCAGTCAAGACCGATGTTGAATTTACGTCCTTGAAGACGTTTAGTAGCAACGTTTGTAATACCTTGTGAAAGTGGTTCTACGGCTGCGATGAACCAAGATCCGATAAGTGAGAAGAGTTCCAAAGCTACACCGGCTGTCAAACCAAGAGACAACCAACCTTTAATAACTTCTTGCCAGTTTGCAGCATCTTTAAGTCCTTCAACAGGATGTGGAGTACCCATCAAACCGATAACAATACCAAGGATGAAACCGATAAAGAATTTAGAACCCCAGAAACCGATTTTTTTGTTCAATTTAGCAGCATCAAAGTCATATTTATCAAGACCTGGGAAGAATTTTTCAAAAATCTTATCCAAAACCATGATAACTGGGTTCATCATGTAGTTCATGTGTGTTGAAGTCATTGGTGATGAACTTGGTGCATTAAGAAGGTCGTCGAATGTTGGTTTCATCAAGTCAGAGTTGATGATTTTCAAAACACCTACAAGGACAACTGCTGCAGTTGCGATGAAAAGTGAAACCCCTTGGCTTACACCGTTGTTGTCAGCATACCATTTGATCAAAAGACCAGTGATTGACAAGTGCCAGATATCGAAGATATCAACGTCAAGTGTGTCTGTTTTCTTCATTGCAAGCATCGCAACGTTGACAATCAACATTACAAGCAAGAAGTAAAGTGTCCATGCAGAACCCCAAGTGATTGTTGCAAGTGGTGCCCAACCAACGTCAGTGATGTTCAATTGGATACCAGTGTTTTCAACGAATTTCGCAAGTGATGCTGAGAAAGCTCCGTTGAGCATACCGATGATGGCACCGATACCAGTAAGAGCGATGGCTAGTTTAATACCACCTTCAAGCGCTTTGGAGAATTTCACTCCAAAAAGTAGAGCCAATACTGTCAAAATGATCAGCATGATGATTGGTCCACCCATATCCAAGATAGGTTTGAACAGCTTATTGGCTAGTTCGATAATGACATCCATAATAGTTCCTCCCGTTTTTTTAGTTATATGAATGTTAACAAGATAAAGAATAAATTAGCTTAGTCCGTGTTCTTTGATAGCTGCTTCAATATTGTCAAATACTGGAGCGCTCATTGCTGGAATACGGAACAAGATTGGTCCAGCTTCAATTACTGGAATACCAGGTTCAAAACCAAGGTCAGTTGCAGCGATTGGTGTAAAGATATCGTAGCCCTTAATAAGGTCTTCGTTTACATCTTTCACCATGACTGCATCACAGTGAACATCATAACCACGGTTTGAAAGTTCTTCTTCTAGGGCACTTTTAATTTGGTGACTTGAGTTAACACCTGCACCGCAGGCAGCAAGAATTTTAATCATTTGGATTTCCTCCGATTTTATTTTTTAATAGACAAGATTAAGCGGTTGCTTCAGCAACGTAAGCATAAAGTTTTTCTGGTTCAGAAATTTTTGATAAATCTTCCAGATGTCCATTTCCTGTGAAAAAGTCCATCAACTGAGCCAGAATATTTGTTTGACTTGAACTTGAGTTGTTAATGATAAAGAAGAGTAGGGATACTTCTACTTCCTTATCAGGAGCTATCATATTGTGAAAAGTTACTGGTTTTTCTAATCGAACAACCACCACTTTCTCAGCTAGATTATGAACAATATCTGTATGAGGAATCGCTACATTTGGCAAGTCCTTTCCTAGAAATTCCATATCTAAACCAGTTGGATATGACTTTTCACGCGTGATCAAGGCTTCACGATAAGTTGGAGTGACAATTTCTCGTTCTTCCAACAAGCTTGCTACCTGATCAAAGAGTTGTTCTTGATTATCCGCCTCTAAGCAAAGCACCAGGTTTTTGTCAAAGAAATGATCTAATCCCATAACATTTTCCCTTCTTTCAATTATCTTTTATGCTATAAGTATAACACTATATGAAATCGTTGTCAATAATTTTTGTTTTATTTTGTTCATTTTTTTGTAATTTTTGTTTTATTCAAAGAATACAATCAATATCAAACATTATTGTTATAAAATCCAAAAGAAAAGAAGGCCCAAGCCTTCTTTTCTTTCCTTACTTAATAGTAGATAAAATCTCTTCTAACTTATGGTAATCTTTTACACTATCAATTTCATAGATGTTATTTCCTTCTAATTCTTCGACATAGACATCCAATTCTTTGATATTATCCTTAACCATGTTATCCCAGTAGAGATCAACAAATTCACCACTTTCGTAAGCTTTGTAAATAAAGCCAACAATCTTCTCAGCAGTTGGTGCATCCCAGAATGAAACTCCGCTCAGAATGCG
The DNA here is from genome assembly GCF_030528045.1 of Streptococcus sp. Taxonomy (GTDB): domain Bacteria; phylum Bacillota; class Bacilli; order Lactobacillales; family Streptococcaceae; genus Streptococcus. The sequence goes on along the minus strand of NZ_JAUMZR010000054.1, from coordinate 4,291 downwards.
ACCAGCTTTGCTGTCAACAATAATGTCTTGAACCTTGTAGTCATCACCGTAAACCAAGAACCACTCGTTGGTACAGTCTTCACGATAAACGCTAAAATAGGTAGAACGTTTAAGATCGTTTCGAAACATATTTTTGAAAAGATAGTTATCTGCATCGATGACGTAGCTGTTAGCCAAATCTTCTTTTACTAGATAAAGTGAGTAAAAGTTATTGTAATCAGCATACTTGTCGTTAAAGACTAAACGGACACCATATTTTTCTTTTAGGTAGTCAAATTGTTCTTTGAGGTAACCGACAACGATGATAATCTCATCAATTCCTCTCTCTTTCAAAAACTCAATTTGGTATTCTACCAAGGGTTTTTGATTAACCTTAACCAAAGCTTTTGGTGTATTTTCAGTCATAGGGCGTAGACGAGTTCCTAAGCCCGCTGCTAAAATAATCGCTTTCACACGAATCTCCTTTATTCTTTAATAATAATATAAACACCAGCCATAACAATAAGTGAAGTGATGATTGTCAGCATATCTAGCGGTGCACCCAAGAAAATAACTGCAAATAAAACAGTCCAAACTACATAGCTCACATTCAAACCTGTCGCTTTCGCAGGTTGCAAACGATTAATGGCGATATAATAAGCTAAGTAGGAAATCATATTAAAGGCCGCAAAGACAATCAAGAGGCCGAATAATTGCCCATCTGCCACTTCTGCAAATGAATGGTGAGAAAAGAGCACAATCACAAGATAGGACAAGAATGAGGTTACTTGTCGAATTAGCAAGGCCTCAATTTCACTTAAATCACTTTCCATAGCATAGGAGCTGAGAACACTTTCACTCCCCCAGGCAATGGCACAGATAAGGGCACAAAGAATCCCAATGTAAAACGAGTTTACTTGTTCAACCTTGTAGGTTTGAGCAATGATTGCTGCAATAATCAAGAAAACACCGAATACTGTATTCTTTGAAATCTTGTGTTTCAAAATGAAGAAGGCGAGTAAAACTGAAACTGCTGGGTAGATAGCTGATACAGATGAAGCTAGAGAACTACCGATATATTTAACCGCATAAAGATTGGCCTGCATACCTATTGGGCCTGCTAGTAAAGCTCCGATAATTACACTTACATTTCGAATATCTAAGAAAATCGAGAGGCGAACTTTTCCTTCTTTTACCAAAAGAAAAGCTAACAAGATAAAAATACTCAAGAAATCATGAGCCGCAGCCACCACAAAAGGTGAGAGATTGGTAAAAATTGAAAAGATATAAGCACTAATTGTTAGACCTAATCCCCAGAAGATACCAGAAAGCAGACCAAAAGAAACACCATTTTTATTCTTCATCCTAACCTCCATAATAAGTCAAACCTTCGACAGCTCTTTGGTAACGATTGACACCGTAATCTCCAAAATCAGCTCCTTGAGCTTCTTTGTACACTGTCCACAAACTCCAGATAGTATCTTGCAAAATTTTATAGATGCGAATCTTCTCACGTGATACAGGCGTTTTATCACTTTCATAGTAGGAAAGGAAATCATCTTCCTCTTGCTTTGTAAATTCAGACTCTAAAAAAAGAGCTGCCAAATCCCACATCGGGTCATTCATAGAAGAGTATTCCCAGTCAATTAAATACAAACGACCTTGTGGTGACTCAATAAAGTTTTCTGGTACCAAATCGATATGACAGGACTTTCTATCAACACCCAAATCAGCCAAGCTCTTTTCCAGTGAAAATACATCTTTTCTAACAGCTTCATAGTTTTCATAAGGGATAGGTCCCTCAATCAAGGATTCATATTTTCTGATTTCCTCAAAAGGAGCAAACTCTCCTCTTAATTCTTTCCCTGAAGCGTGAATGGTTTGTAAAATTGGTGCAATCTTTTCAAACTTGGACTTAATTGATGTTGAATCAAGAGTTACTGCTGATTCGATGTATTCATTTACTTTGATCCCTGACTCAATATCAAAGAGATAATTTTTGACATCTAAATCTAAATCCTCTAAAAGTTCAAGATTGTACTTTTCATTTTGACGATTAATGAGTTTTTCAGTCCCTTTACCAAAAAATTTCACAATATACTGTTTGTTGGTTGTTTTAACCAAATAGTTTTGATTGGTCATGCCTCCCAGCTGTTCGACACTAAGTACTTCCTCTTCATCAGATAGTAAAGAAGAAATTTTTTCTTTGATGAGCTTTTCCACAATTAACCTCCATCTTCTACACTTCCCACTTGAATACTGTTTTGAAAGCAGTATTAAGGTCTGTAGCAAAGACACGGTGAATGTCCTTGATTTCTCTCACAGGTTCTTCAACATAAAGGATATTCTTCAGTCGATTCGCAAACTTTTTAACTTCCATCATTTGAATGGCCTTCTCAAAATCGCCACGTCCTGAACGAGATGATCCTACTAATAACAATCCTTTTTCCAAAGCATCTCGTGTATTGATATTAACCTTGTATTCACTTACTCCCATCATGAGAATCGTTCCCTGTGGACGAATATAGCGAATCAAGTCATTGATAGCTGGGCCTGTACCATCGCCACCGCAACACTCAAACCCATGATCAAAGGTCAAATCCTCTGGGATATTATCCGTGATGTAGCACTCTTTTGCAAAAGAGAAGAGCTCCAATTTTTCCCAATGGCGACCAATAACGATAATCTCTGCTTCTGGCAAGTTATAATTGATAATATTCGCAACCACAAAGGCCAAACTACCATCTCCGATAACTGCGATGCGCTCTCGCTTGCTATGAGCAAGATGCAGGAATCGATCCATGGCATGCATACCGACACTTACAAACTCGGTGATGGCAGCAACTGTATCTTCGATATCATTATAAGAAACGACTCGGTCTTTTGGAAGAGAGACAAATTCTCGCATAAAGCCATCATAACCACTAGATAGGAAGTAGGTTCCTGCCATGTAGTTCTCGTAGAACTCCTTGTCACTCTGCATAGGCGGTTGATTGGGAATCATAACTACCTTTTGACCGACTTCATAAGTCCCAGTTGGATCGGAAATAACAGTTCCACAAGACTCGTGAATCATCGCCATAGGAAGCTTTTTAGCCAATATCTTTGGATCGCGTTTCCCTTGATAGTAACGTTGATCTGCATGACAAACCGCCATATAATTTGGACGAATAAGGATATGATTATCCTGATCAATGTCTTCTTCTTGATATTTTACATTGATAAACTTTGGTTTAGTCAGTTGATAAATTTGATTAATCATAGCCTTAGTCTTTCTCAATCATGCTTTTCGCGATTTTCAAGTCTGTCACAGTTGTGATTTTAAGATTTGAATATTCCCCTTTAGCTAGGGCAACGTCTTTTCCTTTGATAACAAAAATCTTACATGCATCCGTCAGGATTTCCTTTTCTTGATCAGATAGGGAACCATACAAATCCATGAAATCCTTGCAGCGGAAAGTCTGAGGCGTTTGACCTTGATAGAGGTGAGCACGATTTGGAATATCCGTGATAAACTGACCATTAGTACTTTCAACAATGGTATCAACTGCTTCTACTACTGTGTCAACTGCATCATGATTTTGGGCAAGCTTGATATTGTCCTGAATCATGCGCAGTGTGATAAATGGACGAACGGAGTCGTGGGTAATCACGATATCTTCTGAAGTGATTGGACGATAGGCATTAATGGCTTCTATAATCTTCTCGATACTGGTATTGCGATCAGCCCCACCCCTGGTAATGATGATGCGATCCTTGTGGAGAGAAAGATACTTGTCAACTAGGTCCTCAGCGTGTGACACCCAGTCTCCATGAACTCCAACTACAATTTTTTCAATACTTGGTTCTAAGACAAATTTTTCAATTGTGTGGATCAAAATAGGTTGATCACCCAACTCCAAGAATTGTTTTGGTAAATTACTGATTCCCATGCGTGTGCCAGTTCCTCCGGCTAGGATCCCTGCATAGATCATTTATATTCTCCTTTAGTTTATTCTAAAAAACTCATTACCATCTATTATATCACAATCTGCCTCCATCATGAAGAAAAGACAGAGTATCATTTAGTCTGATCAACACACCATTTAAGGTAAAAAGTGAACAATGTATTACTAAATCTAGAAAGACTATAACAAATTAAGAAATAAAAATAGGTTATCCTCTATATTAGCCATTCAACGTTCGGTTAATATAGAGTTTTTTAGAATATAATAGAAACCTTAAAGAAAACTTAAACACGTTTTTAGGAACACAATAAAAAGCGGCTCTATAATATCTGTAGTGGGTAAAAACCACTATGGAAATTATGGAG
>NZ_JAUMZR010000053.1:0-10717 GCF_030528045.1 Streptococcus sp. | reverse complement strand
CTCGTCTCCTCTCGTGCTTAGTTATAGGTCACCCACTACAGTTGACATAGAGCCTTAAAAAGACTGTAATGAATGGGTGATTCGTGCAGTCTTTTTTTGACTTATGTAGTATAATATAGCTAAGTCAACGATTACTAGCTGCATGATTAATGAATGCTGTTTAAAATGAAAAAGAGACTTGTACTCTAGAAGGAGAGTTTCATGAAACGAACGAAAAAAGTAGTAGCCTTGGGATTGTGTTTGCCCTTATTTCTTGGATTGGCTGCTTGTCAGCAAAATAATACGAGCACTGAAGCTACAAATCAGACACAGACCAGCTCAGATAAAGTTCCTTGGACGGCTTCATATTCCAATCTAAACGGTCAAGTCAGTACCGAAGAGGTCAAATCTTTCTTATCAGCTCACTTGGATCCAAATAGTGTTGAGGCATTTTTCAATCTTGTCACAGCCTATAATGCGACTGTCGGCTCCACTGGCTTAAGTGGTGATTTTACCTCCTTTACGAAGACAGAATACGACGTAGAGAAAATCAGCAACCTCTGGAATCAAAAAAAGGGTGACTTTGTCGGGACCAACTGCCGAATTAATAGCTATGCCCTCTTAAAAAATTCAGTTACAATCCCAAAACTCGAAAAGAATGATCAGTTGCTTTTTGTGGATAACGATGCTATCGATAAGGGAAAAGTATTTGATGTGAAAGATAAGGAAGAGTTTGATATTCTATTTTCTAGGGTGGAGACGGAAGCAACGACGGATGTAAAAGTTCACGCGCAGAAGATGGAGAAATTCTTCTCCCAGTTTCAATTCAATGACAAAGCTCTAATGTTGTCTGTTGTGTTGCATGACAATTTGGATGGAGAGTTTCTTTTTGTTGGGCACGTAGGTGTTTTAGTGCCAGCTGAGGAGGGTTTCTTATTTGTAGAGAAACTGACTTTTGAAGAGCCTTATCAAGCTATTAAGTTTGAGAGCAAGGAGGATTGTTACAAGTATTTAGCTACAAAGTATGCGGATTACACTGGTGACGGATTGGCTAAGCCTTTTATCATGGATAATGAAAAGTTGGTTGAAGGTTATTAAGATAGGCAAAGGAGAAGTAATATGGAGACTGTAATAGCGCTTTTAGTTCTCATTTTTATCGGATTCTGGGCTATAAACATTCTCAAGCCTCGTAAGGCAAATAAAAAGGAAAGATTTATTGGCTATATGCAGCGCTATGATATAGATGGTGAGGGTTATCAGTCAGAAGTCTGGGAAGTGACGGAAGATGAGAATGAGAAATAAGGAGGAGTATCCAAAAACAGTAGATTTCTTGCCTTTTTCAAGAAAGGGAACTAGTAACATTAGTGCTATCCTAAGGAACTTATAGGAGGAAACATTATGGGAATGACTGCTAATTATCAATATATATCTGACAATGAATTAAGCCAAATAAAGCGGTATTCTTGTCAGGAAGAGGATTTGCTTGACATAGTAGATGATTATCCTGAAGGAAATGATACGTTGATAGATATTGACAAAATGTGGGATGCCTTACTCTTTGTTATGACAGGTTTTAGTAGTTCAGAATTTATGGATGACGACCCCTTGAGAGAAGCTGTCTTGGGAGTGACCCCTTTAGAAAATGTGTCAGAATATATAGCCTATACTGAACACTCAAAGATAGCTGAGATTGTTCAAGCATTAGAGAATTTTGACATGGATAGGGCTTTAGCTAACTTTAGCATGGAAGCATGTAAGAAGGCCGATTTGTATCCCGATATTTGGGATTATCTTGATGAAGAGGAAGAAATCAAGGATGACATTCGAACCTGCTTTGTAAAAATGAAGGACTTTTATAAGAAAATCTTAACTCTCAAGGGGAATGTCTTAGTGACTATTTGTTAACTACTTTTACCAACTGTTAGTCAAGTGCGTGATGAATGCACATCTAGAAAATCGTACACCTGATGATTTGTCTGCTGAAGGAAATATTCCACAGTATAGTCAGACGGAATAGATAGAAATAGGTTATAGAATTTGTAAGCATAATAGATTTTAAGTTTTAAGATGGAGGACTAAAGAGATGGGAAGAATTGAATGGGAAAATGCCAAGACACGTTTAGATGCCTTGCTTGTCATTGATGAGTATCGAACAGATCCAAATGAGACCTGGCTTCGATTGATCGTTAAGACTGAGGGAAGCTATGGGGTTCGTTACCTTATCGACAATGGTTCTGGTGATTCTCTAGATGTAATCTTTACTGGTAAAATCATCCTTATAAAGGGCTTTGATCATGAAAACAGTTTGAGTCAATTTGCTGCGGATGAGTGGAATCAAGACATCATAGACGGATTTTATAAAGGACTGAATGAAAAGTATCAAAACCGTTACTCAGAAGAGCAAAAAGATGAAACAACCTTCTTTATCTAGTATGACGGTCAAGAACATCAAAATACCTATCAAGATCAGGACGGTGGCGAATGGTTGTTATCCTATTTCTTTGACAGTTTTGAGAAATTTCATGAGTTTGTGACGGATTACTATTCAATTACCGTAGATGAGGACTTACTTAGAAAACTTTACAATCAAGGACAGCTTTCAGAAGTAGAATTGGAGCAGTTGATTCGCACTTCCTAGCTGGAAATATGTATAAAATCTAATGAAAAGAATTGATTTTCAATATCAAGTCATACTTGAAGAATTATTGAAGTAGTTAATGTCTGTAGTTTCTTTTTTCTTATGTCTGTGACGCTTTAAAGCGATTTCTTTTTATAGTTCAACAGAATTTGACGAACAAAAAACAAAATTCTTTAAAAAAGTTTCACAAAATACTTTACAAGCTCTTGTAAACATGATATAGTTGTAAGGCTTAGAAAATGAGATGATGTTTTCTAGCAAATATAAACCCGAGTAAAAAATGCCTACGGACAGGCAGGGTTGAATGCCGAAGCGTGGTTAAAAAGCCACATTATTGATAGGGTTAAAAGCCTACTTTTATAAGTTGATGTTAGGACGTTTGTCCTAATTCATAAATTTTTAGTGTGGTGAAAGCACACGTCATCTTGTGAAACGATCAATAAAGTACGTAATATTTGCTACTAGAGAGTTAGGAAACATCAGGAACAGATATACTCAACAGAAACCAAAATACACACGTCAGAAGATTGCAGAGCAGGAGAAAACCTGCTCTTTTTTCATAAGTCAACCTTTAGTCGCCTTTATTTTCTTGAGGTGCTAAAAATACGGTAAAGGAGTATGTCTTGAAGAAGTTAGAACAAAACCAAGCCCCAATTTACGAGGCCTTGGTCAAGCTACGCAAGAAAAGAATTGTCCCCTTTGATGTGCCAGGGCACAAGCGTGGACGAGGAAATCCAGAACTTGTCGAACTGTTAGGAGAAAAATGTGTTGGTATCGATGTCAATTCGATGAAACCTTTGGATAATCTTGGTCATCCCATTTCGATTATTCGGGATGCGGAGGAGTTGGCAGCGGATGCTTTTGGTGCAGCCCATGCCTTTCTCATGATTGGGGGAACAACCTCATCAGTTCAAACCATGATTCTTTCGACTTGTAAGGCAGGAGATAAGATTATTCTGCCACGGAATGTCCACAAATCTGCTATCAATGCGTTGGTTCTATGTGGAGCCATTCCCATCTATATCGAGATGAGTGTGGATCCTAAAATCGGCATCGCTTTAGGTCTTGAAAATGACCGGGTGGCCCAGGCCATTAAGGAACATCCAGATGCTAAAGCCATTTTGATTAACAATCCTACTTACTATGGAATTTGTTCGGATCTGAGAGGATTAACAGAGATGGCTCACGAAGCGGGCATGCTAGTTTTAGTGGATGAAGCTCATGGAGCGCATTTGCATTTTACAGACAAATTGCCACTGTCTGCTATGGATGCTGGCGCTGATATGGCGGCGGTCTCTATGCATAAGTCTGGTGGGAGTTTGACTCAAAGCTCCATCCTGCTTATCGGCGATCAGATGAATCCTGAGTACGTTCGTCAGATCATCAACCTGACCCAGTCTACATCTGCCTCTTACCTACTTATGGCTAGTCTGGATATTTCACGTCGTAACTTAGCCCTTCGTGGAAAAGAGTCTTTTGAGAAAGTTATTGAGCTATCCGAGTATGCTCGTCGTGAAATCAATGCTATCGGTGGTTACTATGCCTACTCAAAAGAGTTAATAGACGGAGTGTCGGTCTGTGATTTTGACGTGACCAAGCTGTCCGTTTATACTCAGGGTATTGGCTTAACAGGTATCGAAGTTTATGACCTCTTGCGAGATGAATACGATATTCAGATTGAATTCGGGGATATTGGCAATATATTGGCCTATATTTCAATTGGTGACCGCATCCAAGACATTGAGCGTCTGGTTGGTGCTTTAGCTGATATCAAGAGACTTTACTCGAGAGATGGGAAGGACTTGATTGCTGGAGAATATATCCAACCAGAGTTAGTGCTGTCTCCTCAGGAATCCTTTTATTCAGAGAGAAGAAGTTTAACCTTGGATGAGTCTGTTGGACAGGTCTGTGGGGAATTTGTCATATGCTATCCTCCAGGAATTCCAATCCTAGCACCAGGTGAACGCATTATACGAGAGATTGTGGATTATATCCAATGTGCCAAAGAACGTGGTTGTTCCCTCCAAGGGACGGAAGATCCAGAAGTCAATCACATCAACGTCATTAAGAGAAAGGAGAACTAGATGGATTTATGGTTTTCTGAAGTTCATACTCCAGATGTGAAACTGTCCCTGAGAACAGCCAAGCAACTCTACGCTGGTAAGAGTGAATGGCAGGATATAGAGGTATTAGATACACCAGCTTTTGGAAAGATATTGATCTTAAATGGACATGTCTTGTTTTCAGATGCGGATGATTTTGTCTACAATGAAATGACGGTCCACGTTCCCATGGCTGTCCATCCCAATCCCAAGAAAGTCTTGGTTATAGGTGGTGGTGATGGCGGTGTTGCCCAAATATTGACGCTCTATCCTGAACTGGAGCAAATCGATATTGTAGAACCTGATGAAATGTTGGTAGAGGTTTGTCGTGAGTATTTTCCAGACTTTGCTGCAGGCCTTGATGACCCTCGCGTCACCATTTACTACCAAAATGGACTGAGATTTTTGAGAAACTGTGAAGATGATTACGATATCATCATCAACGATGCGACAGATCCATTTGGACATACAGAAGGGCTCTTTACTAAGGAATTTTACGGCAATAGCTATAGAGCCTTGAAAGAAGACGGGATCATGATTTACCAGCATGGTAGTCCCTTCTTTGACGAAGATGAGTCTGCTTGCCGAAGCATGCACCGCAAGGTCAATCAAGCTTTTCCAATTAGCCGGGTTTATCAAGCACATATACCTACCAGTCCTGCTGGCTATTGGTTGTTTGGATTTGCATCAAAAAAATACCACCCTGTCAAAGATTTTGACAAGGAAGGTTGGAAAAAACGTCAGCTATTTACAGAATACTATACTGCAAACTTACATGTGGGGGCCTTTATGTTGCCCAAGTATGTTGAGGACATTTTAGAAGAAGAGGAAGGAAAAAAATGAGTCGTTTACTAGTTATTGGATGTGGGGGCGTTGCCCAAGTTGCTATTTCAAAGATTTGCCAAGATAGCGAAACCTTTACAGAGATTATGATTGCTAGCCGTACCAAGTCAAAATGTGATGACTTGAAGGCTAAACTGGAAGGTAAAACAAGTACAAAGATTGAGACAGCTGCCCTTGACGCTGACAAGGTTGAAGAAGTGATTGCTTTGATTGAAAGCTACAAGCCAGAAGCTGTTTTGAACGTAGCACTACCATATCAAGATTTAACCATTATGGACGCATGTTTGGCGACAGGTGTCCACTATATCGACACGGCCAACTATGAGGCTGAGGACACAGAAGACCCCGAATGGCGTGCTATCTATGAAAAACGCTGCAAGGAACTTGGTTTTACAGCCTACTTTGACTACTCATGGCAATGGGCATATCAGGAGAAATTCAAAGAAGCGGGCTTAACTGCTCTTCTCGGTTCTGGTTTCGACCCAGGTGTGACCAGTGTCTTTTCAGCTTATGCTCTCAAACACTATTTTGATGAAATCCACTATATCGACATTTTAGACTGTAATGGTGGTGACCACGGTTATCCATTTGCAACAAACTTTAACCCAGAAATCAACCTCCGCGAGGTTTCTGCGCCAGGTTCTTACTGGGAAGATGGAAAATGGGTCGAAGTCGAAGCTATGTCTATCAAGCGTGAGTATGATTTCCCTCAGGTTGGGCAAAAAGACATGTATCTCCTTCACCATGAAGAAATCGAATCACTTGCCAAAAACATTCCAGGTGTTAAACGCATTCGTTTCTTTATGACCTTTGGGCAATCTTATCTAACGCACATGAAATGCTTGGAAAACGTTGGTCTCCTTCGTACGGATGCTATTAACTTTAATGGACAGGACATTGTACCGATTCAATTCTTAAAAGCCTTGCTTCCTGATCCATCCAGCCTTGGCCCACGTACAGTTGGAAAAACCAATATCGGCTGTATCTTTACAGGTGTCAAAGACGGTGTTGAAAAGACTATCTATATCTACAATGTTTGTGATCATCAGGAATGTTACGCAGAAGTTGGTTCACAAGCAATTTCTTACACAACAGGAGTTCCAGCCATGATTGGGACCAAATTAGTGATGAATGGAACTTGGAAACAACCTGGAGTCTATAACCTTGAAGAGTTGGATCCAGATCCATTCATGGAAGCTTTGAATGAGTATGGATTACCTTGGGTTGTGGTTGAAAATCCACAAATGGTGGACTAATGAAGTTAGAACAAGTACCCACACCAGCCTATGTCATAGACTTAGCCAAACTAGAAGCCAACTGCCGTATTTTACAGCAAGTTCAGGAAGAAGCGGGCTGCAAGGTTTTACTTGCTCAGAAGGCTTATTCCCTCTACAAAACCTATCCCTTGATTAGTCAGTATCTGTCAGGTACGACGGCTAGTGGTCTCTATGAGGCAAAGCTAGCTAGAGAAGAGTTCCCAGGGGAAGTCCATGTATTTGCTCCAGCTTTCAAGGATGCAGACTTGGAGGAATTGCTGGGGATAATGGATCATATCGTCTTCAACTCGGAGAGACAGTTGCGTAAACATGGCGCTCGTTGCCGAGAGGCTGGTATTAGTGTCGGTTTGCGCCTCAACCCTCAATGTTCTACCCAAGGAGATCACGCGCTCTACGATCCTTGTGCACCAGGTTCTCGTTTTGGAGTTACTCTTGACAAGATACCGAGTGATTTGCTGGACTTGGTGGATAGCCTTCATTTTCATACCCTTTGCGAGCAAGGGGCAGATGATTTAGAGACAACTTTGAAAGCTGTAGAAGAACAGTTTGGATCTTATTTACATGAGGTCAAATGGCTCAATATGGGTGGAGGACACCACATCACAAGAGAAGACTATGATGTGGAATTGCTGATTTCTGAAATCAAACGTATACGAGAAACTTACAATCTTGAAGTCTATATCGAGCCGGGTGAAGCCACTGCGCTCAATGCGGGTTATCTAGCTACTGAAGTATTGGATATTGTCGAAAACGGTATGGATATCTTAGTTTTAGATGCGTCCGCGACCTGCCATATGCCAGACGTACTTGAGATGCCCTATCGGCCACCTTTGAGAAATGGCTTTGATGCACAGGAAAAAGCCCATACCTATAGACTTTCTTCTAATACCTGCCTGACGGGTGATGTGATTGGTGATTATAGTTTTGAAAATCCAGTTGAAATTGGTGACAGACTCTATTTCGAAGACATGGCTATTTATTCCTTTGTCAAAAATAATACTTTTAACGGTATTGGCTTGCCAAGTCTCTATCTCATGGACGAGCAAGGTGACTGCAGCTTAGTCAAAGCCTTCGGCTATCAAGACTTTAAAGGAAGATTATCATGATGAACAGTCCAAAAAAATTAGGCTATCGTATGCCAGCAGAGTATGAACCCCATCATGGTACCCTCATGATCTGGCCAACTCGACCAGGTTCATGGCCCTTCCAAGGAAAGGCTGCTAAGAAGGCCTTTAGCCAAATTATCAAGACCATAGCAGAAGGGGAAAGAGTCTATCTTTTGGTGGAGCAGGACCATCTATCTGAAGCCCAATCCTATCTTGGAGAAAAGGTTGTTTATCTAGATATTCCTACTAATGATGCTTGGGCGCGTGATACTGGGCCGACCATTCTCGTCAATGATAAAAGAAAAAAGTTGGCAGTCGATTGGTCTTTTAATGCCTGGGGTGGTACTGTAGATGGTCTTTATCAAGATTATGAAGATGATGACCAAGTAGCCAGTCGTTTTGCAGAACTCTTAGAGATACCTGTTTATGATGCCAAACCTTTTGTACTAGAAGGTGGATCCATACACAGCGATGGTCAAGGAACCATTCTTGTGACTGAAAGTTGCCTACTAAGCGCTGGTCGCAATCCCCACCTGTCTAAAGAGCAAATTGAAAACACCTTATTAGAGTGCCTTGGCGCTGAAAAAGTTATCTGGCTGCCTTATGGTATTTATCAGGACGAAACCAATGAACACGTTGACAATGTTGCCGCTTTCGTTGGTCCTGCAGAGCTTGTCTTGGCTTGGACAGATGATCAAAACGATCCCCAATATGCCATGTCAGTAGCTGATTTAGAGCTCTTAGAGCAAGAAACAGATGCAAAAGGGCGTCACTTCACCATTCATAAGCTTCCTATCACAGCTATTCGTCAAGTTGTCACTAAAGAAGATTTACCAGGCTATACCTATGAAGAAGGGGAAGAAGAGCGTTATGCAGGTGAACGTCTTGCAGCTTCCTATGTCAATTTTTATATTGCCAACAAGGCTGTCTTAGTGCCCCAGTTTGAGGATGTAAACGACCAAGTGGCCCTAGATATCCTCAGCAAGTGTTTCCCAGACCGTAAGGTCGTAGGAATTCCAGCCAGAGATATTCTCTTAGGTGGTGGCAATATTCACTGTATCACCCAACAAATCCCAGAATAGGAGAAAAAGATGAGAAATGTTAAAGTTGCAGCGATCCAGATGCAATGCGCCAAGGATGTGGCGACAAATATCCAAACAGCAGAGCATTTAGTACGTCAAGCTGCAGACCAAGGCGCACAAATCATTCTCTTGCCTGAATTATTTGAACGCCCTTATTTCTGTCAGGAACGCCAGTATGACTACTACCAGTATGCCCAGTCGGTGATAGAAAATACAGCCATTCAGCATTTTAAAACCATTGCCAAGGAGCTAAAGGTCGTTTTACCCATCAGTTTCTACGAGAAAGATGGCAATGTCTTGTATAACTCAATCGCCGTCATTGATGCAGATGGAGAAGTGCTGGGCGTTTATCGAAAGACCCACATACCAGATGACCATTATTATCAAGAAAAATTTTATTTCACGCCTGGTAACACTGGTTTCAAGGTCTGGGATACTCGCTATGCTAAGATTGGGATTGGCATCTGTTGGGATCAATGGTTTCCTGAAACCGCGCGCTGTCTTGCGTTGAATGGGGCAGAATTGCTCTTTTATCCTACAGCTATTGGTTCGGAACCTATCTTGGATACAGATAGTTGTGGTCACTGGCAACGTACCATGCAAGGTCACGCAGCAGCTAATATTGTCCCAGTCATTGCAGCCAATCGTTATGGTTTGGAGGAAGTCACTCCTAGTGAGGAAAATGGCGAACAGGGTTCCAGTCTTGACTTCTACGGTTCGTCCTTTATGACGGATGAAACAGGAGCTATTCTAGAGAAAGCTGAAAGACAAGGAGAAGCTGTTCTGTTAGCAACTTATGACCTTGATAAGGGAGCAAGTGAACGCCTCAACTGGGGACTGTTTCGAGATAGAAGACCAGAAATGTACCAACGGATTACCGATTAGAAGATAACTTTCATAATAAATTTTTGATATTCACGCCTGTCTTACAAAAATGCAAGATAGGCTTTTTAAATGTAAGATGAGTGTACGATTATACGTGGAAATGTATGCTATACTCTATGTAAATCAAAAAGAAAGAGGTTTATTATGAAAAAATGGAATGCAACGCAGTTGAAGTATCTGATGGCAGCAGTAATGGTTCTGGACCATATCCCTCATATCACCGGGATCGTTTCTCCTCTGTGGGAAGGTATCTTCCACGCCTTGACCCGTTGTGTGGGAGTTTGGTTTGCCTATATGGCTATGGAAGGATTCATCCATACTCGAAATCTGAAAAACTACCTCATCCGTCTTTGGAGTTGGGCGCTTATCATGTTTGCTGGAAATAGTCTACTCAACGCCCTATTTGCATCCAAAGGAGTAATGGTCAATAATAACATTTTCCTGACTTTGGCCATCGGTGTTACCATGCTTTGGATTGGTTTTCCCAGAAAAGAGTTGGATAAAAAGGAGAAGTTGTGGCGTCGGATTGGAGTTGCTGGGCTCTTGATTTTCGGGTGTCTTTTTACTGAGGGTGGCATCACCATGCTACCATTTCTCTTGATTAGTTACTCTTGTCGAAATCGCAAGAGCTTGCGAAATCTCCTCTATGCCTTTCTGTGGGCCTTCTTGTTAGTGACTTCCATCCAAATATACGACACATGGTACCAAACACTGGAAATGATGCTTTACAATTCTGACTGGCTCTTTATCGGCTCTATGTCAACTGTAGTGGGTGACCTATAACTAAGCGCGAGAGGAGACGAAC
>NZ_JAUMZR010000052.1:0-10792 GCF_030528045.1 Streptococcus sp. | reverse complement strand
AAAGCTCCATAATTTCCATAGTGGTTTTTACCCACTACAGATATTATAGAGCCGGAATTTTGTACCCATACAATTTTTGGTTTTTAAACTTGTTTACACTTTTATTTCCTGATAAAATAGAAGTTATGACAAGATATAAAGCAACTATTTCTTATGATGGTTTTGCCTTTGCCGGTTTTCAGCGCCAGCCTCATGCGAGGAGCGTTCAAGAGGAAATCGAAAAAACCTTAACGAGACTCAATAAGGGGCAAGCCATAACTGTTCACGGTGCTGGTAGGACGGATAGTGGGGTCCATGCTCTGGGACAGGTTATTCATTTTGATCTGCCCTATCAGATGGATGAGGAAAAACTCCGTTTTGCTCTGGATACCCAGTCACCAGAAGATATTGATGCGATTTCAATTGAGCTTGTGACGGATGATTTTCATTGTCGTTATGCCAAGCACAGCAAGACTTATGAGTTTATCGTGGATAGGGGCCGTCCTAAGAATCCTATGCGTCGTCACTACGCTACTCACTTTCCCTATCCGCTTGATGTTGAGCGGATGCAGATGGCAATCAAAAAGCTAGAGGGAACCCACGATTTCACAGGGTTTACAGCGTCTGGAACCAGTGTAGAGGACAAGGTTCGGACCATTACAGAAGCCAGTCTTAGTGTTGATGAGACAGGCCAATTTTTGACCTTTATCTTTTCAGGAAATGGTTTCTTGTATAAGCAGATTCGCAATATGGTGGGGACACTGCTCAAAATCGGAAATAATCGAATGCCAGTTGAGCAGATTGACTTGATTTTGGAGAAAAAAGACAGGCAGCTTGCGGGTCCAACGGCTGCACCGAATGGCTTGTATTTAAAGGAGATTCGTTATGAAGAATAATCGTATTTTAGCCCTTTCTGGGAATGATATTTTTAGTGGCGGTGGATTGTCAGCTGATCTTGCCACCTATACCTTAAATGGTTTGCATGGCTTTGTAGCTGTCACTTGTTTGACGGCCTTGACAGAGAAGGGGTTTGAAGTCTTCCCTACGGGTGATACTATTTTCCAACATGAGTTGAATAGCTTGAGTGATGTCGAGTTTGCAGGGATTAAGATTGGCCTTCTTCCTACTGTCAGTGTCGCTGAGAAAGCCTTGGACTTTATTAAGCAACGTCCTGGAGTGCCGGTAGTATTGGATCCTGTCTTGGTCTGCAAGGAAACGCACGATGTAGCTGTCAGTGAACTCTGTCAAGAGTTGATTCGCTTTTTCCCTCATGTCAGTGTGATTACGCCAAATCTTCCTGAAGCAGAATTGTTAGCGGGTCAGGAGATCAAAACTTTAGAAGATATGAAAGCTGCAGCGCAGAAATTGCACGATTTAGGAGCGCCAGCAGTCATTATCAAGGGAGGCAATCGCCTCAGTCAGGACAAGGCAGTGGATGTCTTTTATGATGGACAAACTTTCACTGTTCTAGAAAACCCTATTATCCAAGGTCAAAATGCTGGTGCAGGTTGTACCTTTGCCTCAAGCATTGCCAGTCACTTGGTTAAAGGGGATGAACTTTTACCAGCAGTAGAGAGCTCGAAAGCTTTCGTTTACCGTGCCATCGCACAAGCAGATCAATATGGAGTAAGACAATATGAAGCAAACCAAAACAACTAAAATCGCCCTTGTATCTCTTCTAACCGCCCTTTCAGTAGTCCTAGGTTATTACTTGAAAATTGGAACGGCAACAGGAATATTGACTCTCTTGGATGCAGGTATTTTCTTTACTGCCTTTTACTTTGGCAGTAAAGAAGGGGCCGTCGTTGGAGGACTAGCAGCTTTTCTGCTTGACCTTTTATCAGGCTTTCCACAGTGGATGTTCTTTAGCTTGGTAAACCATGGCTTGCAAGGATTTTTTGCAGGTTTTAAAGGGAAATGGCAATGGTTGGGCTTAGTCTTAGCTACTATCGTCATGGTAAGTGGCTACGCTCTGGGCTCAACTCTAATGAATAGCTGGTCAGCAGCCTTACCAGAAATACTTCCAAACTTCTTACAAAACACCTTGGGAATGGTTGTGGGATTTGTAGTCTTTCAGAGCGTCAAGAAGATAAAATAAAAAAGTCAGCTTCAATAGCTGACTTTTTGCTTATCTAGGTTTAATCAAAATAAAGCAAATCTTTGCTGGTGCTTGTAAAGAGGTCAAAGCCATCCTTGGTAACAACACCACAGTCTTCTATACGAACGCCGACTTTACCAGGGATATAGATACCAGGTTCAACAGAGAAGCACATGCCTTCTTCGATGACCATGTCGTTTCCTTCCATGATAGAAGGGAATTCGTGGACATCCATACCGATACCGTGACCGAGACGGTGGTTGAAGTACTCACCGTAACCAGCTTTTTCAATGACTTCACGGGCAGCGCGGTCCACTTCATGGGCAGTCACACCTGGCTTGATAAAGTCAAGGGCAGCTTGTTGGGCTTCAAGGGTCAAGTTGTAAATATCTTTTTTGAATTGGTCTGGTTTGCCGACAGCGACCGTACGAGTCATATCTGAGGCGTAGCCATTAACCATGACACCAAGGTCAAAGAGGAGAAGGGCGTCCTTTTCAACTTTGTTTGCTGCTGGGATACCGTGCGGATTTGCAGCATTATCGCCAGTCAAGACCATGGTATCAAAGCTCATTTCATAGCCTTCACGCTTCATGGCAAAGTCGATTTGTGCAATTATATCTGTCTCAGTCTTATCAAGAAAAATGTTGTCAAAACCAACCTTAACAGCCTTATCAGCATAGATACCTGCAACCATCATTTTTTGCACTTCATCAGCTGATTTGATGAGGCTCATGCGTTGGATGCGAGGAGTGAGGTTTTCAAACTCAGCAGTTTCAAAAACTGTTTTCAAACCATGGTATTTGGTCAAGATGAGATTGTCAAACTCAACAGCGACACGTTTGAAGTCAAGTTGAGGCAAAGCGTTTTTGATTTTTTGCCATGGATTTTCAGAATCCACATAGCCTACAACTGGGAAAGAAACAGTGCTGCTTGCACGCTCTACTTCAAGAGCTGGAACAAAAAGGAGGGGTTCTTGATCCGCTAGAACAAAGAGGAACATTTGGCGTTCATGGGGATCACTGTAAAAGCCAGTGAGGTAATTAATAGTGACGGGGTCAGATACGACAGCGACGTCTAGTTTTTCTGATTCAAGATATGTTACGATTTGTTGTAATTTAGACATATGCTACCTTCTTTCTACCCCTCTATTTTGGCAAAAAAAGAGAGAAAATGCAAGGGAGAAGGGTAAAAGAACATACAAAAAGAACTCCGGTAAGATAGCAGAGTTCTTTGATATAGTTTTCTTAATTTAAGAAAAGTCTGCCTTGCTTTTGACGTCGCTGTACTCTTCAGCGATTTCTTGACTGAGGATGTCCTCATAGGCAGGGAGTTGGATGTCCTGGCCGTATTTCTTCTTGAGGGCAGTAGTGACTAGACGATAAGCCAGATTAGCATTACGAGAGAGGATAGGTCCGTGGAAGTAGGAACCAAAGACATTCTTATAATGAACCCCTTCGCCGACCTTTTCCTCGTTGTTTCCATTTCCATAGACAACCTGTCCTAGCGGTTTTTGGTCATCAGAAAGGAAGGTACGTCCCTGATGATTTTCAAAGCCATAGTAGGTTTCATCAAAATCTTCATTGTGAATTTTGATGTCACCAATAAAGCGATTATTGGTCTGGTTGAGGGTGTAGTGGCCCATGACCCCTAGCCCTTCGATGCGTTTCCCTGAAGCCTCAACATAATATTGGCCCAGTAGCTGGAAACCGCCACAGATAGCTAGAACCACTCCGTCGTTTTGGATGTAGTTGTCAATGCTTTCTTTTTTAGCAGGTAGGTCGTCTGCGATGATGATTTGTTCAAAGTCTTGACCCCCACCGAAAAAGGCGATATCGTAGTGATTTTCGTCAAAGTCATCATGGAGAGAAACGATGTCAACCGTCACATGGGCTCCCAGTTTTTCAGCCACATACTTGAGCATGAGGATGTTGCCATTGTCCCCGTAGGTATTCATAAGGTTTCCATAGAGGTGGGCAATGTTGAGCTGATAAGGGTAGTTGCCAGCTTTTGAGGAAAGTGAAGTATAAACCATTAGTTCATCTCCTTTCTAACAATCTGACGACTAGCCAGCAGTTCGCGGAATTCCAGCATAGCAGTATAGGTAGCCAGGATATAGGCATGTTTGCAGTCTTGGTTCTCGATGGTTTTGAGAACTTGCTCCAGATTGCTTGTCTCAGTGATTTTCTCAGCTGGATAGCCTGTCACTCGTAGACGACGCGCGATTTCAGAATGACGAACACCACCAGCGTTGATTTCAGGAATGTCCATGTCAGTGATTTGTTCAAAGTCAGCATCCCAAATCCAGCTAGTATCAATCCCATCAGCATAGTTGGCGTTGAGAAGGACAGATAGGCTAAATGGATAAGGGGCTAGTTTGATCATCTCGATAGCCTGAGTTGCACCGACTGGATTTTTAATCAAGACAAGGGTGCATTCCTTATCACCGATATGGAAGGTTTCCTGGCGACCGAATACAGCGCGACTCTTGTCAAATCCTTGCTTGATGAGTTGGGAATCAGCCCCAAGGAAACGAGCGATGGCAACCGCAGCAAGGGCATTGTAGATATTATAGAGTCCACCGATTTGAATGCCGTATTCTTGCCCGTCAATGACAAAGCGGGAGCGATTGTTGGTCAACTCAACCAGTTCTGTCAAACGATAGTCGAGATTAGGATGTTTGCAACCA
This sequence comes from Streptococcus sp., assembly GCF_030528045.1. Classification (GTDB taxonomy): domain Bacteria; phylum Bacillota; class Bacilli; order Lactobacillales; family Streptococcaceae; genus Streptococcus. Next base: position 6,029 of record NZ_JAUMZR010000052.1, on the reverse strand, counting down.
CAATTTTCACAGATATAGGCCCCTAAGTTGGCATAGGTATTGTGCTCATATTTGAGGATGCCTTGACAGTCAGGGCAGAGGATACCTTCGGTATTGTAGTGAGCCAGTTGGGCCGGCCCTTTTTCCAAGTCAAAACCAAAATACTGAACTGGATTTGGAATAGATGGCTTGTAGAAAAGCGGACTGTCACCATTGAGGAGAACTGTAGCCGTAGGCACCTTACGTATGGCATCCAAAATCATCTTATAAGTCGTGTAAATCTCACCGTAGCGGTCCATCTGGTCACGGAAAATATTAGTGATAACAAAAAGGCTAGGATGGATGTAGTCACAGATACGAGATAGGCTGGCCTCGTCAATTTCGAGAACGGCAATATTTTTTCCAGTTTTAGAGGATTTGGTAGTCAAGAAAGTTGTCGTAATCCCTGTGATCATATTGGCACCGCTCGGATTAGTAAGAACCTGACCATAAACTTCTTTTAAAATGCCGACAGTGAGGGCAGTTGTCAGGGTTTTCCCGTTGGTTCCAGTGACCACGACAATCTCGTAGTTCTTAGCTAGATTTTGTAAAATATCTTTATCAAATTGAAGGGCGAGTTTTCCTGGGAGCGTACTTCCACGGCCAAGACGGCTTAAAATGAAGTGGGAAGAGCGCCCAGCTAGGAGGCCCAAAGTAGTTTTTAATTTCATGTTTCTATTATATCATAAAAGAGGGAAAAGACAGATTTGATACTCAATGAAAATCAAAGAGCAAACTAGGAAGATAGCCGCAGGCTGTACTTGAGTACGGCAAGGTGAAGATGACGTAGTTTGAAGAGATTTTCGAAGAGTATGAGATTTCGCAGAAGCAAAAACAGCCCAAATAGGGCTGTTAGCTAACAAATCAGTCTCAACTTAAATCGCAAACAAGTCATTCAAGTTCTCAGCCAAGGTTGGGTGAGTGAAGATTTGTTTTGTGAAGTAAGTGTAAGGAATCTTGTTGTCCATGGCAACAGTGATGATGTTGATGATTTCTTGAGAACCTTCTGAGAAGATAGTTGCTCCAATAATTTCTTTTGTTTCAGTATTGACAACAGCTTTGAAGGCTCCGCGAAGGTCTCCATTTACGTGACCACGAGGCATTGCTGCAACAGGGATTTCTTTCACAGCGTATGGAAGTTTCAAATCAGCTGCTTGGCTTTCAGTCAAACCAACTTGTGAAAGTGCAGGTGTGATGAACATAGTGTTTGGTACATTGAGACGGTCTTCAAGTGTGTAGCTGCCATCTCCAACAAGGTAGCTGTAGACAACGCGGAAGTCATCAAGTGAAATGTAGGTAAATTGAGGTCCACCGTTGACATCCCCAACTGCAAAGACACCAGGAACGTTTGTTTGACAATGTTTATCGACCTTGATAGCACCTCGCTCTGTTAGTTCAATATCGGTATTCTCAAGTTGAAGTGGTTCGACATTTGGTTTACGTCCAGTTGCGTAGAGAAGGGCGTCAAAACGGTAAGTTTCGTTTTCAGTTACGACGAGAACTTGGTCACCGTCGTTTTTGATTTCAGTAGTACGGATGTTTTGAAGTAATTCAATACCGTCTTCTTCCATGTATTGTTTAGCAAGAGCTGCGATGGAAGGTTCTGCACGAGGTAGGAAAGTATCCAAGGCATCTAGGACTGTAACCTTACTTCCAAGTTTGTTGTAAAGGCCTGCAAATTCAAGACCGATATTTCCGCCACCAAGGACACCAAGTTTTTCAGGCAATTTGTCCAAGTTTTGAATACCAGTCGAGTCAAAGACATTCTTACTTGTAGCAAGTCCAGGGATTGGCAAGACGTTTGAAACGGCACCGGTATTGATAACGATAGTTTCAGCAGTCAGTTCTTGTTTTTCATCACCAGCTTGGATTTCGATGACTTTGTTTGAAAGGAAGTGAGCTTCCGCATCAAAGATATCCACGCCTGTACCAGCAATAGTCGCATAGTTTTTACCGTTGAGGCGACTAGTGATAGTATTTTTGGTAGCAATGACTTCTTCAAAAGACAAATCTTTCTCAGCAGCAACTAGCAAGGTTTTAGTTGGAATACATCCGATGTTGATACAAGTTCCACCGTACATAGCTTTGCTACGTTCAACGAGGGCAACTTTTTTGCCAGCTGAAGCTAATTTACCAGCTAGTGTTTTCCCAGCTTTACCAAATCCAATAACGATTAAATCATATGTTAACATTTATAGTCCTCCTATTCGATTTTCATTCTATCATAAGAAAACACTTTTTGCACAAATCTGCTACGGGGAATGAAGTGAGTTTGAAATGGTCCCTTCAAATCCTTTGATAAACAAGTTTCAGGCCACTTTACTGTTAGAAAATCGTTTACATGATTTTCCTAAAGGATTCTACTATCTTTTGCTTCTCTCTTGTGTTATACTAGATAGGTTGCAAAGAAACTAGTACTTTTCTTTCGTAGAAAAGAAGCAACATGGTATCTCTTTTTTGTAGAAGATACGTCATGAAAAGAAAAGTATAAACTAAAGCCCTATAGGGTGGCTTCGCACCACCTTTAGAAAGAAGAAAAACGTGAAATTTAATGAATTTAACTTGTCTGCTGAATTGCTAGCAGAGATTGAAAAAGCTGGATTTGTAGAAGCCAGTCCTATCCAAGAACAGACCATTCCCTTGGCCATCGAAGGGAAAGACGTTATCGGTCAAGCTCAGACAGGTACAGGAAAAACTGCAGCCTTTGGCTTGCCAACCCTTGAAAAAATCCGTACAGAAGAAGCGACCATCCAAGCCTTGGTTATCGCTCCAACTCGTGAGCTCGCTGTTCAAAGTCAAGAGGAACTCTTCCGCTTTGGCCGTAGCAAGGGAGTGAAAGTTCGCTCAGTTTACGGTGGTTCCAGCATTGAAAAACAAATCAAGGCCCTTAAATCTGGTGCCCACATTGTGGTAGGAACACCAGGCCGTCTCTTGGACTTGATTAAACGCAAGGCCTTGAAATTACAAGATATTGAAACTCTGATTCTTGACGAAGCGGATGAAATGCTCAATATGGGCTTCCTTGAAGATATTGAAGCCATCATTTCCCGTGTCCCTGAAAATCGTCAAACCTTGCTCTTTTCAGCAACCATACCAGATGCTATCAAACGTATCGGTGTTCAGTTTATGAAAGACCCTGAGCATGTCAAGATTGCTGCCAAGGAATTGACAACAGAGCTAGTGGATCAGTACTATATCCGTGTCAAGGAACAAGAGAAATTTGATACTATGACACGTCTTATGGATGTGGAACAACCTGAGCTTGCTATTGTATTTGGTCGTACCAAACGCCGTGTAGATGAATTGACTCGTGGGCTTAAAATTCGTGGCTTCCGTGCAGAAGGAATTCATGGTGACTTAGACCAAAATAAACGTCTTCGTGTCCTTCGTGATTTTAAAAATGGGAATCTTGATGTTTTGGTTGCGACAGACGTGGCAGCACGTGGTTTGGATATCTCAGGTGTGACCCATGTCTACAACTACGATATTCCACAAGATCCTGAAAGTTATGTTCACCGTATCGGTCGTACAGGTCGTGCTGGTAAGTCAGGTCAATCTATTACCTTTGTTTCTCCAAATGAAATGGGTTACCTTCAAATCATCGAAAATTTGACTAAGAAACGCATGAAAGGCTTGAAACCAGCGACAGCGGAAGAAGCCTTCCAAGCTAAGAAACAAGTAGCGCTCAAGAAAATCGAACGAGACTTCGCAGACGAAGCAATTCGTGGGAACTTTGAGAAATTTGCTAAAGATGCTCGTAAGTTAGCTACTGAATTTAGTCCAGAAGAATTGGCTATGTATATCTTGAGTCTGACAGTCCAAGATCCAGACAGCCTTCCTGAAGTGGAGATTGCGCGTGAAAAACCACTGCCATTTAAACCATCAGGTAATGGATTCGGTGGCAAAGGTAAGGGAGGTCGTGGAGGCCGTCGTGGGGACGACCGTCGAGATCGTGATCGCCGTGATGATTTCAAAAAAGGCAGTCGTGGAAATGATCGTTTTGATAAAGACAGACGTTACCGTAATAAAGATAATAAAAAACCTCGCAACACTTCAAGCGAAAAGAAAACAGGCTTTGTTATTCGTAACAAAGGAGACAAATAGAAAAAAGCGATTCACACTGTGAATCGCTTTTATATATAAGGAGACCGATAGTAAAAGAAGATGGTGATAGTAAAGGATAGGTGAAACGGAAAGGGATTTATCATGTCATCCTCTTATAATGTTATAATATCAAAAATAAAATAGGGTGTCAATAAAAAAATCGCTTTTTTTCTAAAATATTTCTGCTGTTCAAAATTGCAATTAAATAAGCAATTTTCAGATAATTATTGAAATAAAGACTTTTCTATGTTATAATGGAAGCGATTATATGCGAGGTAAAAAATGGCACATTTATTAGAAAAAACAAGAAAAATCACGTCTATTCTAAAGCGCTCAGAAGAGCAACTCCAAGATGAACTTCCTTACAATGCGATCACACGCCAGTTAGCTGATATTATTGACTGTAACGCTTGTATTGTGAATAACAAGGGACGTCTCTTGGGCTACTTTATGCGTTATAAGACCAATAATGACCGTGTAGAACAATTCTTCCAAACCAAAACCTTCCCTGACGTCTATGTACAAGGGGCAAACATGATTTACGACACGGAAGCCAATCTTCCTGTTGAACATGATTTGACCATTTTCCCTGTGGAGAGCCGTGCGGACTTTCCAGATGGGTTGACAACTATTGCTCCGATTCATGTATCAGGGATTCGCCTAGGTTCGTTGATCATTTGGCGCAATGACAAGAAATTTGAAGATGAAGATTTGATCCTTGTCGAGATTGCGAGCACGGTTGTGGGAATTCAATTATTGAACTTCCAACGTGAAGAAGACGAGAAAAATATTCGCCGTCGTACGGCTGTTACCATGGCGGTCAACACCCTTTCCTATTCAGAACTTCGTGCCGTATCAGCTATTTTAGCTGAGCTGGATGGAAATGAAGGACAGCTGACTGCGTCTGTTATTGCAGACCGTATTGGCATTACACGCTCAGTGATTGTCAATGCGCTTCGTAAATTGGAGTCTGCGGGAATTATTGAGAGTCGCTCATTAGGAATGAAGGGGACTTATCTCAAAGTTCTAATTGGTGATATTTTTGAGGAAGTGAAAAAGAGGGACTACTAATGGCAAAAGCTTTAATCTCGATTGACTATACAGAGGATTTCGTAGCAGACCATGGAAAGCTAACTGCTGGAGCACCTGCTCAAGCAATATCAAAAGCCATTGATCAGGTAACCAGATTAGCTTTTGAGCGTGGGGATTATGTCTTTTTCACCATTGATGCTCATGAGGAGAAGGATACATTCCACCCAGAAAGCAAGCTCTTTCCACCGCACAACATCATCGGAACTAGTGGGCGTAACCTTTATGGCCCTCTAGCAGACTTTTATGCTGAGCATGAGGCGGATAGTCGCGTCTTTTGGATGGACAAACGTCACTATTCAGCTTTTTCAGGAACGGACTTAGATATCCGTTTGCGGGAACGTCGGGTTGATACTGTTATCTTAACAGGTGTTTTGACGGATATTTGTGTTCTTCATACAGCTATTGATGCCTATAATTTAGGTTATCAAATCGAGATTGTCAAGCCTGCAGTTGCCTCTATTTGGCCAGAAAATCATCTGTTTGCTCTTGGGCATTTTAAGAACACATTGGGAGCAAAATTACTGGATGAAAACCTTGCTGAAATTGAACTATAAGACTGTTGGAAAAATGAAAAAAATCTGAAAAAAGTGTTGACAAAGATTTTGAAAGTTGATATACTAGTAAAGTAATCGACGCGGGGATGGCGGAATTGGCAGACGCGCAGGACTAAGGATCCTGTGACCGCTTTAGGTCGTGAGGGTTCAAGTCCCTCTCTCCGCATAGGATAAGAGTTAGCTTTAGCTAGCTCTTTTTGTTTTTACAGGCTCTATAATATCTGTAGTGGGTAAAAACCACTATGGAAATTATGGAGCTTT
>NZ_JAUMZR010000051.1:0-11439 GCF_030528045.1 Streptococcus sp. | reverse complement strand
AGAGTACTTGGTTTGGGACCAAGGTGTCGCAGGTTCGAATCCTGTCTTCCCGATTGATTACGAGGATACTTAAGAGTATCTTTTTTTATTTACTAAGGAGATTCTGAGAGTTTTCTTTTTTGTTTACGGAACAAATTTGTGTAAACTAGAAGTGCTTAAGGAATGGTACTAGTCATATATTTTCTTTAATTATGGTAAAATAGTAAGAGAATAATGTGAGGAAAATGAATGGCAAGTAAGTTTGAAATTTTAATGAATCAACTGGGAATCTCTGATCAATTGAAACGGGATTCTGCTCTTGTTGATGCCAGAATTGAGCGTGTTGTGGTTCATAAAATTAGTAAGATTTGGGAATTTCATTTTGTATTTTCTAATATTTTACCGATTGAAATTTTTTTGGAGTTAAAGAAAGGGCTTAGTGAAGAATTTTCTAAGACAGGGAATCGAGCTGTTTTCGAAATCAAGGTTCTCTCTCAAGAATTCTCTAATGAACTCTCTAATGAACTCTTACAAGCCTACTATAGAGAGGCTTTTTCTGAAGGTCCATGTGCAAGTCAAGGGTTTAAATCTCTTTACCAGAATTTAAACGTTCGTGCGGAGGGAAATCAACTCATTATTGAAGGTTCAGAGGCGATTGATAAGGAGCACTTTAAGAAGAATCATCTTCCTAATTTGGCAAAGCAACTCGAGAAGTTTGGTTTTCCAGCTTTTGTATGCCAAATAGAAAAGAATGATGCTCTTACACAAGAGCAGGAGGAAGCCTTCCATACGGAGAATGAACAGATTGTTCAAGCTGCCAATGAGGAAGCGCTCCGGGCTATTGAGCAACTGGAACAAATGGCTCCTCCTCCAGTAGAAGAGAAGCCAGCCTTTGATTTTCAGGCTAAAAAGGCTGCGGCCAAGCCTAAACTAGATAAGGCTGAAGTTACCCAGATGATCGACGTGACGACTGAGGAAAATCGCCTGGTCTTTGAAGGGGTCGTTTTTGATGTGGAGCATAAGGTGACCAGAACTGGTCGCGTTTTGATCAACTTTAAAATGACAGACTACACTTCAAGTTTTTCAATGCAAAAATGGTTTAAGAATGAAGAAGAAGCTCAGAAGTTTGACATCATTAAGAAGAATTCTTGGCTCCGAGTTCGTGGGAATGTGGAGATGAATAACTTCACACGTGATTTGACCATGAACGTCCAGGATGTGCAGGAAGTTGTTCACTATGAGCGGAAGGATTTGATGACAGAAGGTGAGCGTCGGGTTGAGTTTCATGCTCATACCAACATGTCGACCATGGATGCTCTACCAGAGGTAGAGGAGATCGTTGCGACAGCTGCTAAGTGGGGGCACAAGGCGGTTGCCATCACCGACCATGGAAATGTTCAATCCTTCCCACATGGCTACAAGGCAGCTAAGAAAGCTGGAATCCAGCTGATCTATGGAATGGAAGCCAATATCGTGGAGGACCGTGTCCCTATCGTTTACAACGAAGTGGAGATGGGCTTGTCAGAAGCGACCTATGTGGTCTTTGACGTGGAGACGACGGGACTTTCAGCTATCTATAATGATTTGATTCAGGTTGCGGCCTCTAAGATGTATAAGGGAAATGTTATTGCCGAATTTGATGAATTTATCAATCCTGGGCATCCCTTGTCAGCCTTTACTACTGAGTTAACAGGTATTACAGATGATCATGTTAAAAATGCCAAACCACTGGAACAAGTTTTACAAGAATTCCAAGAGTTTTGCAAGGATACAGTTTTAGTTGCTCACAATGCCACCTTTGACGTTGGCTTTATGAATGCCAACTATGAGCGTCATGGTCTGCCTAAGATTAGCCAGCCGGTCATCGATACGCTGGAGTTTGCTAGAAATCTCTATCCTGAGTATAAACGTCATGGTTTGGGACCTTTGACTAAGCGTTTTGGTGTAGCACTTGAACACCACCACATGGCCAACTACGATGCGGAAGCTACTGGTCGTTTGCTTTTCATCTTTATCAAAGAGGTAGCAGAAAAACATGGTGTGACCAACCTAGCTAGACTAAACATTGATTTGATTAGTCCAGATTCTTATAAAAAAGCTCGGATCAAGCATGCGACTATTTATGTCAAGAATCAGGTAGGTCTAAAAAATATCTTTAAACTGGTTTCTTTGTCCAATACCAAGTACTTTGAAGGAGTACCACGGATACCGAGAACGGTTCTAGATGCCCATCGAGAAGGCTTGATTTTAGGGTCGGCTTGCTCGGAGGGTGAAGTTTTTGACGCAGTTGTTTCCCAAGGTGTGGATGCGGCGGTTGAGGTGGCCAAGTATTATGACTTTATCGAGGTCATGCCACCAGCTATCTATGCTCCCTTGATTGCTAAAGAGCAGGTCAAGGATATGGAGGAACTTCAGACTATTATCAAGAGTTTGATAGAGGTTGGGGACCGTCTTGACAAGCCTGTTCTAGCTACGGGAAATGTCCACTATATCGAACCGGAAGAAGAGATTTACCGTGAAATTATCGTCCGTAGTTTGGGACAGGGGGCTATGATTAACCGGACCATTGGTCACGGTGAACATGCCCAGCCAGCTCCTCTTCCCAAGGCTCATTTTAGAACGACCAATGAAATGTTGGATGAATTTGCTTTCTTGGGAGAAGATTTAGCACGCAAATTAGTCATTGAAAACACCAATGCCTTGGCAGATATCTTTGAACCTGTTGAGGTCGTTAAGGGTGACTTGTATACACCTTTCATCGACAAGGCGGAAGAAACGGTCGCTGAGCTGACCTATAAGAAAGCTTTTGAGATTTATGGCAATCCGCTGCCAGATATTGTTGATTTGCGGATTGAAAAAGAATTGACTTCTATTCTGGGGAATGGATTTGCCGTGATTTATCTGGCATCGCAGATGCTGGTGCAACGTTCCAATGAACGGGGCTACTTGGTTGGCTCTCGTGGGTCTGTTGGGTCCAGTTTTGTTGCGACCATGATTGGGATTACAGAGGTCAATCCTCTCTCTCCTCACTATGTCTGTGGCCAGTGTCAGTACAGCGAATTTATCACCGATGGTTCTTACGGTTCAGGTTTTGATATGCCCAATAAGGATTGTCCAAACTGTGGCCACAAACTCAGCAAAAATGGGCAGGATATTCCGTTTGAGACCTTCCTTGGTTTTGATGGAGATAAGGTTCCCGATATTGACTTGAACTTTTCGGGGGAAGATCAGCCTAGCGCCCACTTGGATGTGCGTGATATCTTTGGTGAAGAATATGCCTTCCGTGCAGGAACGGTTGGTACGGTGGCTGCCAAGACTGCCTATGGCTTTGTAAAGGGCTATGAGCGTGATTACGGGAAGTTTTATCGTGGTGCAGAGGTGGAGCGCCTCGCTCAAGGTGCAGCTGGTGTCAAGCGGACAACAGGACAACATCCGGGGGGAATCGTTGTTATTCCGAACTACATGGATGTCTACGATTTTACGCCTGTCCAGTATCCAGCAGATGACGTGACGGCTGAATGGCAGACCACTCACTTTAACTTCCATGATATCGATGAGAATGTCCTCAAACTCGATGTACTGGGGCATGATGATCCGACCATGATTCGGAAATTGCAGGATTTGTCTGGGATTGACCCTAATGAAATTCCTATGGATGATGAAGGCGTGATGGCCCTCTTTTCTGGGACGGATGTACTTGGGGTGACGCCGGAGCAAATCGGAACGCCGACGGGCATGCTGGGAATCCCAGAGTTTGGAACAAACTTTGTACGTGGGATGGTAGACGAAACGCATCCGACGACTTTTGCGGAATTGCTTCAGCTCTCAGGTCTGTCCCACGGTACTGATGTGTGGTTGGGAAATGCCCAGGATCTGATCAAGCAAGGAATTGCGGACCTATCAACCGTTATCGGTTGTCGGGACGACATTATGGTTTACCTCATGCATGCGGGTCTTGAACCTAAGATGGCCTTTACCATCATGGAACGGGTACGTAAGGGCTTGTGGTTGAAGATTTCCGAAGAGGAGAGAAATGGCTATATCGAAGCTATGAAGGCCAATAAGGTGCCAGAGTGGTATATCGAATCTTGTGGGAAAATCAAATATATGTTCCCCAAGGCCCATGCGGCAGCCTACGTTATGATGGCCTTGCGTGTAGCCTACTTCAAGGTTCACCATCCCATTTATTATTACTGTGCTTACTTCTCTATCCGCGCCAAGGCTTTTGATATCAAAACCATGGGAGCAGGCTTGGATGCCATTAAGCGTAGAATGGAAGAAATCGCTGAAAAACGGAAGAACAATGAAGCCTCTAATGTGGAAATTGATCTTTATACAACTCTTGAGATTGTCAATGAAATGTGGGAACGTGGCTTTAAGTTTGGCAAGTTAGATCTCTATCGTAGTGATGCGACTGAATTCATCATTGATGGAGACACTCTTATCCCACCATTTGTCGCAATGGATGGTCTAGGAGAGAACGTTGCTAAGCAGTTGGTGCGTGCTCGAAAAGAAGGAGAATTCCTCTCTAAAACCGAACTCCGCAAGCGTGGCGGACTCTCATCTACCTTAGTTGAAAAGATGGATGAAATGGGGATTCTCGGCAATATGCCAGAGGATAATCAGTTGAGTTTGTTTGATGATTTGTTTTAAAATAGATGGACAAAAATTGTCCATCTATTTTAGTATACTTATAGTATAATAAAGAAAGAGATTTAAATGATAAACAATACAGGCTTAAATAATAAATATCAATTTGAAAATTTTGTAGAAAAAGATGGTAATGATTTAGCAAAGAAAGGAGCCTTAGCAGTAGTAGAAAATCTAGGATTAAAATATAATCCACTTTATATTTATGGAAAAAAGTTTCAGGGAAAACACATCTCCTTCAAGCAATTGGAAATAAGGTTCTTGAGAATAATCCAGAAAAGCGAGTAAAATATATTTCTGCCGAAAACTTATTAGAAAATGAGCTAGAAATCCAAAAAGTTAGAAGTGAGCAGTTTACTCTCCTAATAGTAGATGATATTCAGATATTGGGGGAAAAGGATATTCTTATTCAAGAAATATTTTTTAATCTTTTTAATTCTCAACATTATATGAATAAACAAATGGTTTTCTCTAGTGACACTGAACCAGATCAATTAAAAAATGTTCAATCTCGTTTGATTGTGCGTTTTAAGTGGGGAATGACAGTGTGTCTAACATCAATTGAAGGATAAAAAGGACTGCAGATGAATGATCAAGAAAGACTACTAACGATTTTTTTACGATTACAGTTTGGGACTCCGTTAGGAAAAAAGCAATTAGCTCAAGAATTTATGGTTAGTGCAAAGACGATACAGAGAGATTTTTCACTACTGCGTTATATCTTATCTAGTTGCCACAATTATAGTGGGGATTTGATTTATAGTCGTAAAACAAATAAGTATAGCCTATCAAGTGAGTCAGTTTTTAATAAAAAGGATATACTTGTTATATCAAAGATTTTATTGGAAAATCGAGCACTGAATAGGTCAGAAATTGATAGCTTACTAAAAAATTTACTGATTTTAGTTCCTCGTGATGACCAGAAAGAAATTGAGCAGATTATTGGTAGTGAAAAGCTTAATTATGCTCCCTTAACGGATCAACAAGATAGAATAGAGAAAATTTGGAATTTATCGGAGGCTATTCTACATGAACAGGTCTTAGACATTATCTATCAAAAACCTTATTCTGAATCTTCTAAGAAGCAGACGGTTTTACCTGTCTCTCTTTACTATGATAGTCATTATTTCTATTTGGTTGTTTACCAGTTGAAACATGCTACTTATATTACTTTAAGAGTAGACCGTATCCAATCATGGTCTCTTAGTGGTATAGAGAAACCCTCTATTTCTTATCGAGATAAATTTAGAGATGGTGATATTCGTAACGAGAGAGTTGATGCTTTTATCGGGAAGAAAATCAGTATTGAGATTGGGTATTTGTATGATCCTACTATTGTGATGGATCAATTTCCAAATGCAAAAATAGTTGGGAAAAATGGTTCCTGGACTCATTTTAAGTTTAAAAGTCAGTATACACCGGGTCTTAAACGCTGGTTGTTGGGACAAGGGGAAGCAGTTACTGTTTTGTCTCCTCGGATTTTAGTAGAGGATATGAAGCAAACAGTTCAAGAAATGATAGATAAATATAAATGAGGATAAAATGAGTATTCAATTTACTTCTAAAAAGGTTGGAGAACTACTGAAAGAAGGGAAATTGCGGATTCCTTCTTATCAAAGACCTTATAAATGGAACAGAAAACATATCCGTAATCTTTTTTATGATTTACGAGATGCTATGGGAAAAAAGGAATATCAGATTGGTTCTGTTATCTTGCATGAAAATGATAGATATTTAGATATTGTCGATGGACAGCAACGTCTAATTTCAATTTCCTTGTTTCTTCATTTATTAGATGATTTAGGGAATTATAAGGGTGCGAATCAACTTCTGAGTGCTGAATTTGGAGAGATGTCTTGCTATCATGCGAGTGAAAATTATAATGAGTGGAAAAATTTGACTCAATTGGTCGGCGAAAATCAGGCAAAAGATATTTGCAACTTTTTATTGGAAAATTGTTCTGTCTCCGTGATTACTATGCCACAGGCACGATTATCAGAGGCCTTTCAGTTATTTGATTCTCAGAATAATCGTGGAAAATCTTTAGAACCTCATGATTTGCTCAAAGCCTATCATCTTCGCAAGCAAGATTCAGAAGATGAAAAGATTGTTGAAAAGTGGGAGCAATTTGTAGAGGATAAAGATTTAAGTCTCAAAGAGTTATTTGATAAACATCTTTTTCGTATGAGACGGTGGTCTAGGGGAGAAACAGGATTAACAAACAAGCGTTATGGCTCTTATCTACGATTTACAGAGGATTTTATTGACGACTTTAAAGGCGTTGATTTGAATCAGAACTTTCCATACCTAGAATTGTATCGTCATATTGAGAAACTCCCTCTTTCAATTACTATGCCAATAATTGATGGAAGTAAATTTTTTGAGTATATTGAATCTGCTCATGAAACTATTAAAAATCATAAAGATTTTTTAAATGAAGAGTTAGGATTTTCTGATGAACTTGAAGGGGAAGAAAAAAATGTAGCTTACCCAGAAGGTATGTTAAACATTTACAATAGCTCAAAGGGTCGCTATCTCAAGTGTCACAATATATTCCTAAATATTTGCTCGCTTTTCGCAGATAGATTTGGAAAAGAGGAGCTATCAAAGGAGATAGTAGAGACCTTGTTTATTTGGTCTTACTACCCTCGAGTTAAATCTAAAGCCATATATGATGCGACGGTTGGGAACTATGCTGCTGGTGGAAGGTTTAGACAAAAAGAGGTTCAAAAGCTATTTCAACTTTTATCTCATGCTGTCACTCCGAATGATTTCATGATAAAGATAGATAGAGAGTTATTTGAAAATTATACTGTGGACAAGATTATAGAAGTAGAAAAAGATAAATGGTAGAAACACATATAAGCTTATCAGTTAATCGTTTGTTAAATGAAGATACCTATGCCATTCCTCTTTATCAGAGAAATTTTGCCTGGACTTATGATGAAATTGAGCAGTTATTGAACGATGTAGCAGATGCTTTTCAAGAAAATAGAAACAATTATTATATTGGAACATTGGTCGTTAATAAAGAGAATGACATTTTCAAAATCATAGATGGACAACAACGAACAACCGCTTTTAATTTGATTGCCTTAGCTTTGAAGCATGAGTTTGGTTTTGATAGATTGAAAGCTATCAATCTTACCTTCCCAGCTAGGAAGAAATCAAATGAGAACATTCAAAAACTATTTACTAAGCAAAAAATCTCTGAGGACGATGAAAATGAATTAACTAGAGGTTACGGACATGCTAAAGACGCATTGAAAAAAGTGCTAGAGGAGCGCCACCTTAATCCTCAATCTTTCGTTGATTATCTTTTTGATAAAGTTATTATTTTTCGGAGTATACTTCCTGAAGATTTAGACTTAAATCTTTATTTCGAACGTTTCAACTCTCGTGGAGAACAACTAGAGGCTCATGAGATTCTTAAGGCGCAAATGATGGCCAAGTTTGGTGCAGATCAAGAAATGGCACAAAAATTTGCAAGGATTTGGGATGCCTGTGCGGAGTTTGATAAGCCGGTAATAAAAACTTTTCAAATCCGAAGTAGACCAAACAATACTGATGAAGAGGGGGAGAAAATTTTTGGTAAAGAATTTACTAACTTCAAATTGGAAAGTGTATTTGAGAAAATAAGAGTAAAAAAAATTGAGCAACGAAGTTTACTAGATGCAATTACTCAGATAAAATATGAAAGTAGTAGCTTAGTAAATAATGGAGCAGATATTTCAAATTATACGACTGTAATTGATTTTCCAACATTTTTACTTCAAGTTTTTTTCATCATGGAAGGAAATGACGAAACTACATTTGATGATAAAAAATTATTGAAAATTTTTGAAATTGAACGACGAGATAGAGAATGGGTCCAACAATTTGGGCAACTACTTCTGACTATGAAGCATATATTTGATACGCTTATCGTAAAAAATGTCCAATTAGAAAATGAAACTGAATGGCAAATCAAGCGCGCTCAGTATGAGACATATAAACGAAATGAAAATGGAGGATGGAAATATGCTCGAATTAGTTTTCAAAATAATTTAAACCAAAACATCATTCTTCTCCAATCCATGTTTGCTGTGACCTTTACTGCCAATCGTGATAGTCGTTGGTTATTCGAGATCTTACAATTTCTATACAGACATATTGAAGAACTAAATGATCAAGAATTTGGTGATTATTTTAAGGAATTTCTTGAAAAAATGGCAGTGAGATATGCTGAGGAAAGATTGTTTACCGAAGATAAAAGTATCAAAAAATATGGTGCAATTCCTGTTTATGCTTTTAACTTTGTGGATTATGTTTTATGGAAAAATCGTGAAGAATTAAAGAAAGCATACGATGTTAAGTTTGAAGATTTCAAATTTACATATCGTCGTTCTATAGAGCATTGGTTTCCACAACATCCAAATAGTGATGAAAGAGTTGAAAAAATTGATGATAAATTTTTGCATTCCTTTGGGAATCTCTGTATCATTACAGATAGTCAAAATTCGAAGTTTGGAAATTTAGTTCCAAGTGCAAAATATAAACAGTGGGAAGGAATTTTCAATCGCCAGAGTTTAAAATTACAGATGATGGCAGATGTAACGGTAAAGAATGATAAATGGGGTATTTGTGAGATTCAATTTATGGAAAAAGAAGTGGAAAGATATGTACACGACTTTTGTGATAGTTAAATAAAAACAAGCTTTAATGAGCTTGTTTTTTAAAATGCTAATATATGTGATATACTAGTAATGGGGAACATTTGATGAAACTAAGAATTTTTGCGGAAGATAAACCAGCTGAAAAGGTTTTTGACTATCAGCTAGAGCTGGCAGATGAAACAATTATCCTATCGACAGCGCTCTTGTCTGGTGCCATTGCTTTAGCAGGATTATTTTCTGCTTTGAAGGAAAAATAACAAAAGAAAAGGAAGAATAGAATGGTTTTACCAAATTTTAAAGAAAATCTAGAAAAATATGCGAAATTATTGGTTGCGAATGGAATTAACGTGCAACCTGGTCACACCTTGGCTCTCTCTATCGATGTGGAGCAACGCGAGTTGGCGCATTTGATCGTGAAAGAAGCTTATGCCTTGGGTGCGCATGAGGTCATCGTTCAGTGGACAGATGATGTGATCAATCGTGAGAAATTCCTCCACGCTCCGATGGAGCGTCTGGATAATGTGCCAGAATATAAGATTGCTGAGATGAACTATCTCTTGGAGAACAAGGCTAGCCGTCTTGGAGTTCGCTCATCTGATCCAGGTGCCTTGAACGGAGTGGATGCTGACAAGCTTTCGGCTTCTGCCAAAGCTATGGGACTTGCCATGAAGCCAATGCGTATCGCAACTCAGTCCAACAAGGTTAGCTGGACAGTGGCGGCCGCTGCTGGACTTGAATGGGCTAAAAAAGTCTTTCCAAATGCTGCGAGCGATGAAGAAGCAGTGGACCTCCTTTGGGATCAAATCTTCAAAACTTGCCGTGTCTACGAAGAAGATCCTGTTAAGGCTTGGGAGGAACATGCTGCAATCCTCAAGAGCAAGGCAGAAATGCTCAATAAAGAACAATTCTCAGCCCTTCACTACACAGCTCCAGGGACCGATTTGACACTTGGTTTGCCGAAGAACCACGTTTGGGAATCAGCTGGAGCCATCAATGCACAGGGAGAAGGATTCTTGCCCAATATGCCAACAGAAGAAGTCTTTACGGCTCCTGACTTCCGTCGTGCAGATGGCTATGTAACCTCTACAAAACCACTTAGCTATAACGGCAATATCATCGAAGGCATTAAGGTAACCTTCAAGGATGGTCAAATCGTAGACATTACTGCTGAAAAGGGTGATCAGGTCATGAAGGACCTTGTCTTTGAAAATGCGGGTGCGCGTGCCTTGGGTGAATGTGCCTTGGTACCAGATCCAAGCCCAATTTCTCAGTCAGGTATTACCTTCTTCAACACCCTTTTCGATGAGAATGCTTCAAACCACTTGGCTATCGGTGCAGCCTATGCGACCAGCGTTGTTGGTGGGGCAGAGATGAGCGAAGAAGAGCTTGAAGCTGCAGGACTGAACCGTTCAGATGTTCATGTGGACTTTATGATTGGTTCGAGTCAAATGGATATCGATGGTATCCGTGAGGATGGAACACGTGTACCACTCTTCCGCAATGGAGACTGGGCAATTTAAGGAGAAGCTATGCTTGGAAGTATGTTTGTTGGTCTCCTAGTGGGACTCTTGGCAGGTGCTTTAACCAATCGCGGAGAAAGCATGGGATGCTTTGGGAAAATGTTTCTCGGCTGGATTGGTGCTTCTTTGGGGGACCTGCTCTTTGGAACTTGGGGTCCAAACCTAGCGGGGATAGCTATTGTTCCAGCTGTTTTAGGTGCTATGGTTGTCTTAGCTTTTTTCTGGAGACGAGGAAGTTAATTTCTTAAATCTGATACTCAATGAAAATCAAAGAGAAACTAGGAAACTAGCCGCAGGCTGCTCAAAGCACTGCTTTGCGGTTGTAGATAGAACTGACGAAGTCAGTAACATCTATACGGCAAGGCGACGTTGACACGGTTTGAAGAGATTTTTGAAGAGTATGAAAAGAAAAGGGCTCTATGTCAACTGTAGTGGGTGACCTATAACTAAGCACGAGAGGAGACGAAGTTCGTCTTCTCTTTTGTGGTATTCAAAGCGATATAGATACGCTGTTTAAAGTTTTCAAAGTTCCGATAGCCAAAAGCATTGCGCTTGATGTCTTTGATCAGTTTGTTTGTTGCTTCTAGTTTAGCGTTAGAATAAGGCAATTCAATGGCATTAGTGATATAGGTTTT
>NZ_JAUMZR010000050.1:0-11450 GCF_030528045.1 Streptococcus sp. | reverse complement strand
TCCATAATTTCCATAGTGGTTTTTACCCACTACAGATATTATAGAGCCCTTTTTTTAATGAGTGTCCAGCTTTAAACAAGTTCATCGATAGACATATAATCTTTATCGAGCCCTTGGGCAACTGGGAGGCTGGTCAAGTAACCTTGATAAGTGGTCACACCTTGACGCAAGCCTTCATCTTCAGCAATTGCTTGTGCGAATCCTTTGCCAGCCAGAGCTTCGATATAAGGAAGAGTGACATTGGTTAGGGCGATAGTAGAAGTACGGGCAACCGCACCAGGGATATTGGCAACGGCATAGTGGAGAACACCGTATTTTTCATAGACAGGTTCATCGTGAGTTGTCACACGGTCAGCTGTCTCGATAACGCCACCTTGGTCAACGGCAACGTCAACAATGACAGAGCCTGGACGCATTTGTTTGACCATCTCATCTGTCACCAATTTCGGTGCTTTGGCACCAGGGATGAGAACTGCACCAATCACCACATCAGCATCTCTCACACTTGCTTCGATGTTGAATGAATTAGACATAAGAGTTTGAATTTGGTTTCCAAAGACTTCTTCTAGTACCGAGAGACGCTTCGCACTGATATCTAAAATAGTCACTTGAGCACCAAGACCAAGGGCGATGAGGGCAGCATGTGTACCGACGACACCACCACCGATGATGGTTACTTTTCCTTTTGGAACACCTGGTACACCACCAAGTAAAACACCAGAGCCACCAGCTTGCTTAGTAAGGAAGTGAGCTCCGATTTGAACAGACATACGACCTGCAACTTCACTCATAGGAACGAGGAGCGGTAGTTGTCCGTGATTGTCACGAACAGTTTCATAGGCAATTCCTGTTGTTTTTGCTGCTAACATAGCATCTGCTAATTCTGGGGCAGCGGCCATGTGCAAGTAGGTGAAGAGGAAAAGATCGTCGCGCAAATAACCGTATTCAGAAGCTAGTGGTTCTTTTACTTTCACGACTAACTCGGCAGCCCATGCTTCTGCAGCAGTAGCGACAATCTCAGCTCCTTGCTTTTGATAGTCCGCATCAGTAAATCCTGAACCGAGACCAGCATTTGATTCGATGAGGACACGATGCCCGCGACTGACTAAACTATGGACGCCAGCAGGAGTGAGGGCAACACGGTTTTCATTATTTTTAATTTCTTTTGGGATTCCGATTAACATAGAGATAACCTACCTTTCAATTGACAATCTTGTTTTGGTTGTCACATTCCAGTTCATAAATCAAAAATGTGATGGTTTTATTGTATATGAAACCGCTTCAAAAATCAAGAAAAACTTGTCATTCAAATTTATTTATGCTATTCTAGTGAGAATCAAGCTCTAATGGAGGGAAAAGTATGGAATCAATATTTGTGAAATTTGCCCAGTATCCATCAATAGAAACGGAGCGTTTATTGCTCCGACCTGTAACCTTGGACGATGCAGAAGTCATGTTTGAGTATGCCTCAGACAGAGAAAATACACGCTACACTTTTCCAACAAATCAAAGCTTAGAAGAAACTAAGAATAACATTGCTCAGTTTTACTTGGCTAATCCCTTGGGCCGTTGGGGAATCGAATTAAAAAATAACGGCAAGTTTATTGGTACCATTGACTTGCACAAGATTGATACTGTTCTTAAGAAGGCAGCCATTGGCTACATTATCAATAAAAAATATTGGAATCAAGGATTGACGACAGAAGCCAATCGTGCCGTGATTGAAGTCGCTTTTGAGAAGATTGGAATGAACAAGTTGACCGCACTTCACGATAAAGACAATCCCGCATCAGGAAAGGTCATGGAGAAATCAGGTATGTGTTTTTCCCACGAAGAACCCTATGCCAGAATGGATAATAAAGAACCAAGTCGAATTATCACAAGGGTTCATTATGTCTTGACTAAGGAAGACTATTTTGCAAATAAATAAGCAGTTGAAAAGAAATTTTCGACTGTTTTTTCTTTCTCTTGCGAATAACTTAAGAGAGGAGAAAATATGGAAGTAATTATCGAGAAAATCAAAGAGTATAAAATCATTGTCATCTGTGCTGGTTTGGGTTTGGCCTTGGGCGGATTTTTCCTGCTAAAGCCATCTACACAAACATCTGTAAAAGAAACAAATTTGCAGGCTGAAGTTGCCGCTGTTTCAAAGGATTCATCATCTGAAAAGGAAATCAAGAAGGAAGAAAAGGAAGAATCTCCTGAACAAGATCTAATCACAGTAGATGTCAAAGGTGCTGTTAAATCACCAGGGATTTATGATTTGCCAGTAGGTAGTCGGGTTCATGATGCCGTTCAGAAAGCTGGTGGATTGACAGAAGAAGCAGACAGCAAGTCGCTCAATCTCGCTCAGAAAATCAGTGACGAGGCTCTTGTTTATGTTCCAACTAAGGGAGAAGAAGCAGCTAGTCAGCAGGCTGCCTCTGGAACGTCTCCTTCGACAAGTAAAGAAAAGAAGGTCAACCTCAATAAAGCTAGTCTGGAAGAACTCAAGCAGGTCAAAGGCTTGGGAGGAAAACGAGCCCAGGATATTATCGACCATCGTGAGGCGAATGGCAAATTCAAGTCGGTAGATGAATTAAAGAAAGTCTCTGGCATTGGCGCTAAGACCATAGAAAAGCTAAAAGATTATGTCACAGTGGATTAAGAATTTCCCTATCCCCCTAATCTATCTGAGTTTTCTGTTACTCTGGCTTTACTATGCTATTTTTGGAGCGTCCTATCTCGCACTGCTAGGTTTTGTTTTTTTGCTCGTCTGTCTCTTGTTCCAATTTCCTTGGAAATCGGCTGGAAAAGTTCTAGCGATTTGTGGAGTTTTTGGAATTTGGTTTTTGTTTCAAAATTGGCAACAGACACAAGCTAGTCAGAACCTAGTGGATTCTGTTGAAAGGGTACGGATTTTACCAGATACCATCAAAGTCAATGGAGAAAGTCTGTCCTTTCGGGGCAAGGCTGACGGCCGTACCTTCCAAGTTTACTATAAACTCCAGTCTGAGGAGGAGAAAGAGCTCTTTCAGGCCTTAACAGACCTTCACGAGATAGAGCTAGAAGGAAAACTTTCAGAACCTGAAGGTCAGAGGAATTTTGGTGGATTTGACTATCAAGCCTATCTAAAGACTCAAGGGATTTACCAGACATTGACTATCAAGAACATCCGGTCACTTAAAAAGGTTAGCAGTTGGGATATAGGAGAAAATCTGTCTAGTTTACGTCGAAAGGCTGTAGTTTGGATCAAGACGCACTTTCCAGACCCTATGCGCAATTATATGACTGGGCTCTTGCTGGGACATCTAGATACGGACTTCGAGGAGATGAATGAGCTCTATTCCAGTCTTGGAATTATCCATCTCTTTGCCTTGTCGGGTATGCAGGTAGGCTTTTTCATGGATGCCTTTAATAAACTCCTCTTACGATTGGGCTTGACCCAAGAAAAGTTGAAGTGGCTGACCTATCCCTTTTCTCTTATCTATGCAGGTCTGACAGGATTTTCAGCTTCGGTCATTCGCAGTCTCTTGCAAAAGTTACTAGCACAACATGGTATTAAGGGCTTGGATAATTTTGCCTTGACGATCCTTGTCCTCTTTATCATCATGCCCAACTTTTTCTTGACAGCAGGAGGAGTCTTGTCCTGCGCATACGCTTTTATCTTGACCATGACTAGTAAAGAAGGGGAGGGACTCAAGGCTGTTGCTAGAGAAAGTCTGGTCATTTCCTTGGGAATATTGCCCATTTTATCCTTTTATTTTGCAGAATTTCAGCCTTGGTCTATTCTTTTGACCTTTGTATTTTCCTTTCTGTTTGATGTGGTATTTTTACCGCTTTTGTCCATCTTATTCTTTCTGTCTTTTGTTTACCCAGTCACTCAGTTTAACTTTGTCTTTGAGTGGTTGGAGAACATTATTCGCTTGGTATCGCAGCTGGCAAGCAGGCCTCTAGTTTTTGGTCAACCCAATGCATGGCTTTTGATTCTTCTCTTAGCTTCATTAGCCTTGGTCTATGATATGAGGAAAAACATTAAAAGACTAGCAGGATTTAGTCTATTTATCGCGGGTCTCTTTTTCTTGACCAAGCATCCACTGGAAAATGAACTCACCATGCTGGATGTGGGGCAAGGGGAGAGTATTTTCCTACGGGATGTAACAGGTAAAACCATTCTCATAGACGTGGGGGGTAAAGCAGAATCTGACAAGAAAATTCAAACCTGGCAAGAAAAGGCGACGACCAGCAATGCCCAGAGAACCTTGATTCCCTATCTTAAAAGTCGAGGAGTAGATAAGATTGATCAGCTGGTTTTGACAAATACAGACAAGGAGCATGTTGGTGATTTGTTGGAGGTGACCAAGGCATTCCATGTCGGAGAGATTTTAGTATCAAAAGGAAGTTTGACACAGAAGGAATTTGTGGCAGAATTAGAAGCAAGCCAAACCAAGGTTCGCAGTGTGACAGCAGGGGAGAATTTCTCGATTTTTGGGAGTCAGTTAGAAGTCCTATCTCCAAGGAAGATTGGAGATGGGGATCGTGATGATTCTCTGGTTCTTTATGGAAAACTCTTGGATAAGCACTTTCTCTTCACAGGAAATTTGAAAGAGAAGGGAGAGAAGGACTTATTGAAGCATTATCCTGACCTAGAGGTGGATGTCTTGAAAGCAAGCCAACATGGTGCTATAACCTCATCAAATCCAACTTTCCTAGAAAAAATCAAACCAGAAATTACTCTCATCTCAGTTGGAAAAAACAATCGTGAGAAACTCCCCCATCAGGAAACCTTGACACGACTGGAAAGTATCAAGAGTAAGATTTACCGAACTGACCAGCAAGGAGCTATCCGCTTTAAAGGGTGGAATAGTTGGCGGATTGAAACGGTTCGATAAAATAGACAAAGTTTTTTAAAAATTGGCTTTTTATCTTGACAAGGGATAGAAAACTTGGTATCATATAAAAGTTGAGAAAAGCAGAAGTGAGAGCTTCTCGCCTTGTGACATCAAGTTGCCTGGCCCTACGGATGAAAAGTTTCTAAGAAACGCTATCATAACGTGCGGGCTTGTATTATTACGAGTCCGCTATTGTTTTTCTCTAATAATAAAAAAGAGGTGAAAACCATAGCAAAGCAAGACTTATTCATCAATGATGAAATCCGTGTACGTGAAGTTCGCTTGATCGGTCTTGAGGGAGAACAGCTAGGCATCAAGCCACTCAGTGAAGCGCAAGCATTGGCTGATAGTGCAAATGTTGACTTAGTATTGATTCAACCCCAAGCAAAACCACCTGTTGCTAAAATTATGGACTACGGTAAGTTCAAATTTGAGTATCAGAAAAAGCAAAAAGAACAACGTAAAAAACAAAGTGTTGTTACTGTGAAAGAAGTTCGTCTGAGTCCAACTATTGACAAGGGTGACTTTGATACAAAACTTCGCAATGCACGCAAGTTCCTTGAAAAAGGAAATAAAGTTAAGGTATCCATTCGCTTTAAAGGGCGTATGATCACCCATAAAGAGATTGGTGCAAAAGTTTTAGCCGAGTTTGCTGAAGCAACACAAGATATTGCGATCATCGAACAACGAGCTAAGATGGATGGACGCCAAATGTTCATGCAGTTGGCGCCAGCAACTGACAAAAAATAATTGTCAGAAAGTTAAATAAAGGAGAAAAAATCATGCCAAAACAAAAAACACACCGCGCATCAGCTAAACGTTTCAAACGTACAGGTTCTGGTGGACTTAAACGTTTCCGTGCTTACACTTCTCACCGTTTCCACGGAAAAACTAAGAAACAACGTCGTCATCTTCGTAAAGCATCTATGGTGCATTCAGGAGATTTCAAACGTATCAAAGCAATGCTTACTCGCTTGAAATAATAGCCTAACAGTAAGTAAACAATTCTAGGAAATATTTGGAGGAAATAAAACATGGCACGTGTTAAAGGTGGCGTTGTATCACGCAAACGTCGTAAACGTATTCTTAAATTAGCAAAAGGTTACTATGGAGCTAAACACATCTTGTTCCGTACTGCAAAAGAACAAGTAATGAACTCTTACTACTATGCATACCGTGACCGTCGTCAGAAAAAACGTGACTTCCGTAAATTGTGGATCACTCGTATCAATGCGGCAGCTCGTTTGAACGGACTTTCATACTCACAATTGATGCATGGTTTGAAATTGGCTGAAATCGAAGTTAACCGTAAAATGCTTGCTGACTTGGCTGTTAACGATGCAGCAGCTTTCACAGCACTTGCAGATGCAGCTAAAGCAAAACTTGGTAAATAATGACAAACTGTTTCATTCTTACTCTCGTGGTTTTTACCGCAAGAGTAGGGTGAAACTTTTTTATTTTCCTTAAACGATTTTCTATTTTAGAGAGTAAATAACAGATTTTTTCAAAGAAAATAGGATATTTCTTGTATAATAGGAATATCTAAAAAAGATTTGGAGTTAGAAGAAGATGATAGTAGGTATTGATTTAGGAACGACTAATTCTTTAATAGGGGTATACCAGGATGGCCAGGTCAAGCTGATTCCCAATGCTTTTGGTGAATATTTGACTCCTTCTGTTGTGGCTTTAGATGACAATGATGAGATTATTGTTGGAAAAATTGCCAAGGAACGCTTGGTGACTCACCCAGATAAGACGGTTTCACAGTTCAAGCGTTTTATGGGGACCAAGCATGAGTTGACGCTAGGAAATCGAGCATATAAGGCTGAAGAATTAAGCTCTTTTATCATTCGGAAGTTGGTAGACGATGCAGAGACCTATCTTGGAGAAAAGGTTGAGGAAGTGATTGTCAGTGTACCAGCCTATTTTAACGATGCTCAACGCTATGCGACCAAACTAGCAGGGAAATTTGCAGGAGTTCAGATCGATCGGATTATCAATGAACCCTCTGCAGCAGCTCTTGCTAAAAGATCTATGGTAAACCAAGAAGATCAATCTTTTATTGTAGTCGATTTTGGCGGTGGTACTCTGGACATTTCAGTTGTGGAGCTTTTTGATAACATCGTCGAAATCGTGTCAATCGCAGGGGACAATCGTTTGGGAGGAGAAGACTTTACTGCGGCTATTGCTGAGGAATTTTTAGTTTCTAATCAATTAACCAAGGATACGATTTCCCGAGAATTTTATAGCAAAATTCTGGTACAGGCTGAAAAGACAAAGATAGAACTCAATGAGAAAGAAGAAGTGAAGATGACAGTTCTGGACCAAGATCAGGAATACACTTTAGACTTGAGCTACCAGCGTTTTTATGAGCTTTGTCAACCTCTGCTAGCTCGTGTTAAGGCTGTTTTGGACCGTGCTTTGATGGATGCACGCTATAGCTATGTATCATCAGATAACTTTGTTCTTGTTGGGGGGACTTCGAAACTCCGCTTGGTTCAGGACTTTTTATCCTACTGTATCAATCAAGTGGTGCAGGTTTCGGATGATCCCGATCGGATGATTGCGAGAGGTTGTGCCCTTTTAGCAGGAATAAAAGAACGCCAGGGTGAGATACGAGATTTATTACTTTCTGATATTTGTCCTTTTACACTGGGGATAGAAATAGTTGGCGACCGCTTTTCGCCGATTATTGAGCGAAATTCTACCCTGCCTGCTTCACGCATTGAGCAGTACTATACGTCTGAATTGGGGCAGAGTCAAGTCAAGATAAAGGTCTATCAAGGTGAGATGATGAAGGCATCACAAAATCTGTTCCTAGGAGAATTAGAAGTTCCCGTCCCTGTGAATACTCGAGTAAATGAAAGTTTCACAGTTCGGTTTACCTATGATTTAAATGGAATTTTGGATGTCGAAGTGAAAATTGATTCAACACAGGAAGTCTTTAGGCATGTTATTCTCCAAGATAGTGTTACTCTGACAGAGAAGGAAATCAAGGCTAAGCAAGCAGAGTTGACTCGCTATAAGATCAATGCTCAAGAAACAGAGGTTTTTCGTTTCTTGATTGAAAAAGCGAATCGCGTGTACAGTATGCTCTTGGGGAGAAGAAGAGATGAGCTAATGGCTGAAACTAGACGATTTGAAGAAGAGGTCAGTCAAGCATCTGTGTATCATTTGTCAAAACTCTATCAATCATTTTCAAACTATCTAGACTTCCTAGAGCGAGGACTATAAAAGAGGATACCTTATGAATATATGGGAAACTTTAGGGAGAGAGCCAACGACTGACGTCAAGCTTATTAGAAGGCGTTATGCTGAACTGGTTCGGCTCTATCATCCAGAAGACCAACCAGAAATTTACCAAGAAATTGTTGAAGCTTACCAAAAAGCCTTGGCTTATGCGAGGTCTAGAAACACAAGACCAGAAAATAGTCTAAGAAAAGCGAGTGACTCTCAAGAAGCTACTGAACTTGAAGAAGAGGCGAATGGAAAGCCTAACTCTAGTCTCAACTTTGAAAACTTGACTGAAGAAACGAAGACTGAGAACGAAGAGTCTGAAACATCAAGTCTTGATTTCAGTGATTATCAGAAATCCACTGATAAAACAAGCAATTCCTTTAACTTTGAAACCTTTAAAGCAGAAGAGGATGAGCAAAAGTCAACCCTTGACTTTGGTGACTATGATGAGGAAGTTCAGCTAAATGGAGATTCTGAAGCAAGAGCTACGAATCCCCTCAATTTTGAAACGTTTGGTGACGAAGAGAACCGTGGGCAAGAAGAAACAACAAGATCTACTCTTGACTTTAGTGGTTATAATGAAGGAACCTATCTGATCCGAAATGCGATTGAAAGTATTGTTGGAAATGACGGTTATAACCAAGAGGAACAAGAGCATCTATGGCGTCAGTTCTTTCATCAGTATCAGTATGATATGGACATAGTTCAATCCGTCTTAGAGGAAATGGATGTTTATATTTTTAATAAACCGGAGCAATTCTCTATCCTCATTCCCTTGCTAGAAGACTATATACCTGACTTTAAGTACTGGGGCTATTACTATAAACTGAAGTATTGGAAAGTTAAAAGAGCTATAGCAGAAGAGGAAGGCAGTTCGCTTGAAAGCGCACATGAAGCCACTGAAGAATTCTATTATTCTTATCAACTTTGCCAAGAAATTCTCCAAGATTTTAACAAAGCAAATCAATTGAGCTCTTGGATAGATTTTTTCAAGCACCCCTATCTGAGCTTTATGGTCTTGGATCAAGTAAATCAAAATCGTCAGATAATCAAGAGTGTGCCCGTTTTGACCTATATCCTGGAAAAAAACCGACAAGTCATATTTGAAGAGGATTATCCACTCTTGAATGACTTGGCTGATTACTTAGAGGAAGTAAAAGAGGAGCTGGGAGAAAACGTTGACTTTAGTCACTACTCTCTAAATAATCCAGATGAAGTTGAGGCAGCCTTCTATGAGTTGCTCCATGCCTACTATGAAGACGAGTATAAACTGTTACGTGATTGGCAATATCTTTTTGAATCAGTCAAAGATCACACGCTCCTACTTGATTTGTTAGAAAAAGTGGACGTCTATCCTTTAACCAATGCTAAAGTGTTAGCTCTCGTTCTCCAATTTGTGGAGCGTTACAGTGATGAGGAATCAAATCCTTACCTGGAAAAACTTCATTTCTGGAAGAGTATCCATTCCTATCCTTCAGTGGTAGAGGAGTATGCACTTAACAAAAAAGAAAAATTTGATTACTGGTACAATGAAGGTTATCTTTATATAGATAAGCTTACTAAGAGCGATGAAGATATCAATGATTGTGAAAAGTGGAGAAGCTACTTTAAAGGAAGACCACGCATTCTAACGATTTTACTCCAACAAATCTATAAGGAGTACCATCGGTTTACAGATGGCAAGCTCTTGAGATATGTTTTGGCTCCATTTCCTACTTCTAAAATGGCTCCCCAAATGATGACGGAGGAGACAGACCAGAAACTAGAAGAGATGACAGCTTATGCCTATGAACTTAGTCATCCAAAGGCCAAGCTCTCTTATTTGGATTGGAAAAAAAGACAGGTATTTAATAATAAGTTTCTTCAGATTTTCTCTGGTCTCTTTACGATTGTAAGTTTGATACTTAGTATTCTAGAGCGACCAGGTTATAATTCATGGGTTCATGCTGGTATGTTTTCACTCTTTTACGTCTATATGCTAAAATTAAGGAAAACACCGATTGAGGAAGGAGTGTCTGCTAGGGGAGAAAAACGAAAATTCTACTACAGCCCCCATCCATGGTTCCTACTAATCTTGTTATTGACCCTCGTCATTCCATCCTTACCATTTGGCCTCATCGGTGCCCTTATGTTCATTACATTTTTCAGCTTCATCGATGGTTTCCAAGTGAGTCAGGGGCTGAAATGGGATTATTCTTTGGATAAGCTGATTCCTATCGGTATCTTTCTTTCTGCTGGCTTTCTTTCTGCTTTGGTAAATCAAAGCCAGACTATTTCAGGAGTTGCCATAGCTTACTTCCATATTTTTGCAATCCTTGTGATTTGCTTGTCTTTTACAAGATTTAGTCCTGGATTTCCACCATCTCTGAAGAAAATTTTCATACCAGCAATCTTGGGAATCTTACTCTTTCAAACGTTGCCTTACATTCACAGCCGTTTAGATAACTTTGATCCAACTATTCTACGAAATGAAACACTGGCTATAACTGTTATCCTCTTGTTAAATGGAATTGCCTTGTCTTATTTTACAAAGGAACAAGGCTTCATGATTGGTGTGAAGAAGGTCTTTATGATTTATGGCTTGCAGATCTTTATTTTCCTAAGAAGACTGTTGCGGATCCTATTTGCACCAAATTCAGTTTTCGGTAATAACTATCATTACAAAGACTTACTAATCATGAACAGCGAATTTACGTTCTACTTTCTCGAGGGACTTTTTGTCCTTATCATGCTTTTCCTTATTCGCAATATACGCAAGGAAAATCGTAAAAGTGCTGCTTAGAATGAAAGCTTAGAGAAGAGGACTCTAGTTCAAGTTTCTAGTAAGTTTTCCTGAATAAAGGTATAATAGAACTATTAAAACGAAAGAGGTAATGAAAATGGCTTCAAAAATGCTACACACTTGCTTGCGAGTAGAAAACCTTGAAAAATCAATCGCTTTTTATCAAGATGCTTTTGGATTTAAAGAATTGCGTCGCAGAGATTTTCCAGATCATGCTTTCACCATTGTCTATCTAGGACTTGAGGGGGATGACTATGAGTTGGAGTTGACCTATAACTATGATCACGGTCCTTACGTGGTAGGAGACGGCTTTGCCCATATCGCCCTCAGTACACCTGACCTTGAGGCCCTACATCAAGAACATAGCGCTAAAGGCTATGAGGTGACAGCTCCTAATGGACTTCCAGGAACTCAACCAAACTATTACTTTATCAAGGATCCTGATGGCTACAAGGTCGAAGTCATTCGTGAAAAATAATCCAGTGAAGTCAAGTAGAATGTTCGTGTAAGTGGTAAGAGTTTTTAGAATAAGAAATAATCCTGTATTTATGAGGAGAACG
>NZ_JAUMZR010000049.1:0-12442 GCF_030528045.1 Streptococcus sp. | reverse complement strand
AAAGCTCCATAATTTCCATAGTGGTTTTTACCCACTACAGATATTATAGAGCCTCCCTTGCTCGGTTCCAACTGAGTGAGGGATTTTGTTTTTAGATAATTCTTATTTTTAAAAATATTGAAAACATTCAATGATTAATTTTAGATACTTTTTTCAGAGTCTTAATCATGGTATACTAGGTCAGTATTTTAGAAATATGAAGGAGATTTTTATGGCTAAAAAAGGTGCCCTAACAGGCTTGCTCCTGTTTGGAATATTTTTTGGTGCGGGAAACTTGATTTTTCCGCCTTCTCTAGGTGCTTTATCTGGAGAACAGTTTCTTCCTGCCATCGCAGGTTTTGTCTTTTCAGGTGTCGGTATTGCCGTCTTGACACTTATTATTGGAACGCTAAACCCTAAAGGATACATTCACGAGATTTCTAAGAAAATCTCACCTTGGTTTGCGACACTTTATCTTGCAGTCCTCTATCTATCAATTGGTCCCTTCTTTGCCATTCCACGTACAGCCACAACAGCTTACGAAGTTGGGATTGGTCCCCTCTTATCCGAAGCAAACAAAGGTCTAGGATTGATTGTCTTTACCGTGCTTTACTTTGTAGCGGCTTATTTGATTTCACTCAATCCATCAAAAATCTTGGATCGAATCGGACGTATCTTAACGCCAGTCTTTGCTTTGTTGATCGTTATCTTGGTTGTACTAGGTGCCTTCAAATACGGTGGAACCAGTCCTCAAACTGCTTCAGCTGCTTATCAAGCTTCTGCCTTTGGTACAGGTTTCCTAGAAGGTTATAATACCTTGGATGCCCTTGCTTCAGTTGCCTTCAGTGTGATTGCAGTTCAAACCTTGAAACAACTTGGATTCTCCAGTAAGAAAGAATACATTTCAACTATTTGGGTGGTTGGTATCGTTGTAGCTCTTGCTTTCAGCGCTCTTTACATTGGTTTAGGATTCCTTGGAAATCACTTCCCAGTACCAGCAGAAGTGATGAAGGGTGGAACACTAGGTGTTTATATCTTGTCACAAGCAACTCAGGAAATCTTTGGTTCAACAGCCCAACTCTTCCTTGCTGTTATGGTAACTGTAACCTGCTTCACAACAACGGTTGGATTGATTGTGTCGACAGCTGAGTTCTTTAATGGACGTTTCCCACAAATCAGCTACAAGGTCTATGCCACTGCATTTACCTTGATTGGATTTGCTATTGCAAACCTCGGTCTTGATGCAATCATTAAGTACTCAGTGCCAGTACTGGTAATCTTGTACCCAATCACCATCGCCATTGTGATGATCGTGATTGTTAATAAGTTTGTAGCCCTATCAAAACCGGGCATGCAGTTAACTATTGGGCTTGTTACAGCTATTGCTCTTGCAAGTGTCCTTGGAAGTTCCTTTAAAATTGAGTTTCTAGAAAATCTGATTAATGCCCTTCCGTTTGCGTCAGCCTCTCTTCCATGGCTAGTGCCAGCTATGATTGGAATCTTGCTTTCATTTGTTCTACCAAACAAACAAGTGAGTGATGTTTTTGAGATGGAATAAAAAAATTCTTGGTCATCGACCAAGAATTTTTTGTATGAGCACGACTCATTAGTTGGTTTGTTCGGTATAACCAGCCTCTTTAAGCTTTTTTTTCGAAGCAGCAAAGCTTATACGGTTTCCGATACCATAATATTCATTCGGCATTGCTTTTTTCAGTTCGTCAAGACTTGCTACAGACAAGTCAACCTCGATGTTTTGGATAACTTTTTCGTCTTGAATTTCAACTTTTTGTGTAACCCCTTTGACCCCTTCATAACCTTTATAAGTATCGTCAACAATTTCCTTAATACCTTCCGCGGTATTATTAAGTTTTACAGGGTCAAGTACATTATGAACAGTTTGTTTTACAACGTCATCTCCCTTTACAGTATAAGTCAAGGTAGAATGAATTCCAGGTTTGCTATTGTGGACAAATGTGTGGGTTTCTGTCTCATCTTCCTTTTCAGATGATTGTTGGCTGCTTTGTTTGGTCTCGCTTGACTGAGTTGTTTTATCTTCTTTGGTACTGCTGCTAGAAGGTGTTGATGCTTGTTTGGAGCATCCGAGCAGGAGGACAAGTGAAGCCACAAGGGCTAGTGATACTTTAAAGTATGATTTCATATTTTTTACTTTCCTTTCATAATCAAAGTATTTGTATTATAACATGGGTCTATAGTGAAAGCAACTAAACACAGTTTTTCTCCTTTTGAGAAGGAGTCTGACTAGAAAAATGTTATAATGGTAGGAAAGAGGTGAAGAAATGAATCAGACTATAAACTATATCAAAGAACTAACCGCTATTGCATCTCCAACAGGCTTTACTCGTGAGATCTCAGACTATCTAGTCTATACTTTAGAGAAACTTGGTTACCAGCCTGTTCGTACAGCTAAGGGCGGTGTCAATGTGACCATTAAAGGTCAAAATGATGAACAACAACGCTATGTGACTGCCCACGTGGATACGCTGGGTGCTATTGTTCGTGCAGTCAAACCGGATGGTCGTCTCAAATTAGATCGTATCGGTGGTTTTCCTTGGAACATGATTGAGGGAGAGAACTGTACGGTTCATGTGGCTAGCACTGGTCAAAAGGTATCTGGGATTATTCTCATCCATCAAACTTCTTGCCATGTCTACAAAGATGCGGGAACTGCTGAACGCACACAGGACAATATGGAAGTGCGTTTGGATGCAAAAGTAAGCAATGAAAAAGAAACTCGCGCCTTGGGCATCGAAGTCGGTGATTTTATCAGCTTTGATCCACGTACTGTCGTGACAGAGACTGGTTTTATCAAGTCACGTCACTTGGACGACAAAGTCAGCGCAGCGATTTTGCTCAATCTTCTTCGTGTTTATAAGGAAGAGGGGATTGAATTGCCAGTAACAACTCATTTTGCTTTTTCAGTCTTTGAAGAGGTGGGTCACGGTGCAAACTCCAATATTCCAGCTCAGGTAGTGGAATATCTAGCTGTAGATATGGGAGCTATGGGCGATGACCAGCAGACGGATGAGTATACAGTGTCTATCTGTGTCAAGGACGCTTCAGGTCCCTATCACTATGACTTCCGTCAACACTTGGTAGCTTTGGCGAAAGAGCAAGATATTCCATTTAAGCTCGACATCTATCCATTTTACGGATCGGACGCTTCGGCAGCTATGTCAGCAGGAGCAGAGGTTAGGCATGCCCTCCTTGGAGCTGGTATTGAATCCAGTCACTCTTACGAACGAACACACATTGATTCGGTCGTGGCGACTGAGCGTATGGTCGATGCTTATCTTAAGAGTGCATTGGTAGACTAATATGTGCTTAATTTGTCAAAGAATTGAATGGATCAAGGCAGGAGAAAATCCCTACTTTGTAAAAGAACTAGAAACAGGCTATGTTGTTATTGGAGATCACCAATACTTTAAGGGCTATACCTTATTTCTGGCAAAAGAGCATGTCACAGAACTCCACCATATGGAGACTTCTGAAAAATTGCGTTTTCTAGAGGAAATGAGTGTGGTCCAAGAAGCTGTCGCCAAAACGTTTAAAGCTGAAAAGATGAATATTGAACTCCTAGGAAATGGAGATGCCCACGCTCACTGGCACCTCTTTCCAAGACGGTCAGGTGATATGAAGGGGCATGGATTGAATGGTCGTGGTCCAGTCTGGTGGGTGCCATGGGAAGAAATGGCGGCAGAAGATTGCCGAGTGAAATCCCATGAGTTGGAACAAATGATTAAAGCCTTATCCGATGAATTAGAGAAGCACTTGGTATAAGAGAGGAAGAAAAAATGAAAAAAAGATACATCGTTTTATCTGGTTTGCTGGCAGTAACCCTAGCAGCATGTTCTCAAGAAAAACCTAAAAATGAAGAAAATACTCAAAAAACGGAACAAACTAGTCAACCTGAAGGAACTGTAGGGAGCAAATCTCAAGCCTCTAGTCAGAAGAAGGCAGAAGTTGTCAATAAGGGAGACTACTATAGTATTCAAGGGAAGTACGATGAAATCGTCATAGCTAATAAGCACTATCCTTTGTCAAAAGACTATAATCCAGGAGAAAATCCAACAGCTAAAGCAGAGTTGCTGAAGCTCATTTCAGCAATGCAAGCAGCTGGCTACCCAATCAGCGATCACTACAGTGGTTTTAGAAGTTATGAAACTCAAACCAAACTTTATCAAGACTATGTCAATCAAGACGGGAAGGAAGCAGCAGATCGCTACTCAGCACGCCCAGGTTACAGTGAACACCAGACGGGTCTTGCTTTTGACCTTATTGGGACAGATGGTGATTTAGTTACTGAAGAAAAGGCTGCCCAGTGGCTCTTGGATCATGCGGCTGACTATGGCTTTGTTGTTCGCTATCTCAAAGGCAAGGAAAAAGAGACTGGCTATATGGCGGAAGAATGGCATCTTCGCTACGTCGGAAAAGAAGCCAAAGAAATTGCTGCAAGTGGTCTCAGTTTGGAAGAGTACTATGGCTTTGAAGGCGGCGATTACGTCGATTAAAAAAGTAATTTTTCTCTTGCATTTTTAGATAAATAGTGTATAATGGAAAGGTATGTGTAAAGCATACTTGTGGGAGGTAAAAATCTCTAATTACCGCCAAAACCACAAAGGAGGATTTAAAAATGGCTAAAAAAGTCGAAAAACTTGTTAAATTACAAATCCCTGCTGGTAAAGCAACACCAGCTCCACCAGTTGGACCAGCACTTGGTCAAGCAGGGATTAATATCATGGGCTTTACAAAAGAATTTAATGCCCGCACAGCTGATCAAGCTGGTATGATTATTCCAGTTGTCATTTCAGTGTACGAAGACAAATCATTTACTTTCATTACTAAAACGCCGCCAGCTGCAGTATTGTTGAAAAAAGCTGCAGGAGTTGAAAAAGGTTCTGGTGAACCCAACAAAACGAAAGTTGCAACAGTTACTCGTGCTCAAGTACAAGAAATTGCTGAAACTAAGATGCCAGATTTGAACGCATCAGATATTGATTCTGCAATGCGTATGATTGAAGGTACTGCTCGTTCTATGGGATTCACTGTTGTTGACTAATCAATAACAAATACCCCCAAGATAACCCGCAAGACTTCATCATTTCGAGAAGTGACGTGGGAGATGAAAATCGATTGAACCACTTACAAGGAGAATAGAAAATGGCTAAAAAAAGCAAACAACTTCGTGCTGCTCTTGAAAAAATCGACAGCACAAAAGCATACAGTGTAGAAGAAGCTGTAGCACTTGCAAAAGAAACTAACTTTGCAAAATTTGACGCAACTGTAGAAGTTGCTTACAACTTGAACATCGACGTTAAAAAAGCTGACCAACAAATCCGTGGCGCAATGGTATTGCCAAACGGTACTGGTAAAACTTCACGCGTTCTTGTTTTCGCACGTGGTGCAAAAGCTGAAGAAGCAAAAGCTGCTGGTGCAGATTTTGTTGGTGAAGATGACCTTGTTGCAAAAATCAACGATGGTTGGTTGGACTTCGACGTAGTTATCGCTACACCTGACATGATGGCTCTTGTTGGACGTCTTGGACGTGTCCTTGGGCCACGTAACTTGATGCCAAACCCTAAAACTGGTACTGTAACAATGGATGTTGCTAAAGCAGTTGAAGAGTCTAAAGGTGGTAAAATCACTTACCGTGCTGACCGTGCAGGTAACGTTCAAGCAATCATCGGTAAAGTATCATTTGAAGCTGAAAAATTGGTTGAAAACTTTAAAGCTTTCAACGAAACAATCCAAAAAGCAAAACCAGCTACAGCTAAAGGAACTTACGTAACAAACTTGACAATCACAACTACTCAAGGTGTTGGTATCAAGGTTGACGTAAACTCACTTTAATCAGTAGTTTATATCAGAGAACGAGTGCGAAAGTGCTCGTTCTTTTGATGATAAGTTTACTCCAGGAAAAATAACTCCATTAATAACCTGACGGAGCAAGAGAATAGTGCTTTTCCTCTTCTTCTTTCACAGAAAATGTGGTATAATAGAGAGTAAAAAACTTTGAAAGAAAGAAAAAGATGAATTTAAAAGATTATATCGCAACGATTGAAAATTATCCTAAGGAAGGTATTACCTTCCGTGATATCAGCCCTTTGATGGCAGATGGAAATGCTTATAGCTACGCTGTTCGTGAAATTGTTCAGTATGCAACAGACAAGAAGATCGACATGATTGTGGGTCCAGAGGCTCGTGGATTTATTGTTGGCTGCCCAGTTGCTTTTGAGTTGGGAATTGGCTTTGCACCTGTTCGTAAACCAGGGAAATTGCCACGTGAAGTCATTTCTGCTGATTATGAGAAAGAGTACGGTATTGATACCTTGACCATGCATGCTGATGCGATTAAGCCAGGTCAACGTGTTCTCATCGTAGATGATCTTTTGGCAACAGGTGGAACTGTCAAAGCAACCATTGAGATGATTGAAAGACTTGGTGGAGTTGTAGCCGGTTGTGCTTTCTTGATTGAGTTGGATGAGCTTAAAGGCCGTGAAAAAATCGGAGATTACGATTACAAGGTACTTATGCAATATTAATGAAGAACGGTCCTTGGGGCTGTTCTTCATTAATATTGCTATATAAATTAACTATAGCTAGTTAGAGAAAAACTATAATTGAAAACTATATCTTCATACAGTATAATAAAGGGAAGAAGTATTTGGAGGTTTTTACTTTCAAACAGACAAGATCATTCCCGAAATAGAGAACTGTTAGGAGGGTATTATGCCGATTCGAATTGATAAAAAATTACCAGCTGTGGAGATTTTAAGGACAGAAAATATCTTTGTTATGGACGACCAACGGGCCGCTCATCAGGATATTCGCCCCTTGAAGATTTTGATTTTAAATCTCATGCCTCAAAAGATGGTAACAGAAACGCAACTCTTACGGCATTTGGCCAATACCCCTTTGCAATTAGATATTGATTTCTTATATATGGAAACACATCGTTCCAAGACAACCCGGGCTGAACATATGGAAACCTTCTATAAGACTTTTCCAGAGGTCAAGGATGACTTTTTTGATGGAATGATTATCACAGGAGCACCAGTGGAGCATTTGCCTTTTGAGGAGGTAGATTACTGGGAAGAATTCAAGCAGGTCATCGAATGGTCCAAGACGCATGTTTTTTCAACTCTCCATATCTGTTGGGGAGCACAAGCAGGTCTTTATGTTCGCTATGGTGTTGAAAAGCACCAGATGGATCGGAAACTATCAGGAATTTATCCACAGGACACCTTGAAAGAAGGGCACCTTCTTTTTAGAGGTTTTGATGATCGCTATGTAGCTCCTCATTCTCGTCATACTGAGATTTTAAAAGAAGAAATCTTAAACAAGACCAATCTGGAGATTCTGTCAGAAGGTCCTGAGGTTGGGGTTTCTATCCTAGCTAGTCGAGATTTGCGTGAGATTTATAGTTTTGGTCATTTGGAGTACGATCGTGACACTTTGGCAAGAGAGTATTTTCGTGATTATGAGGCGGGACTCAACCCTCATATCCCAAAGAACTACTTTAAAAATGATGATGTAAATGAGACGCCCTGTCTCTGTTGGTCTTCATCAGCTGCCCTCTTTTTCAGCAATTGGGTAAACTATGCAGTTTATCAAGAAACCCCTTTTGACTGGAGAAAGGTAGAGGATGATGCGGCTGCATTTGGATATCTATAAGAGGAATTATGACATATTTTGACGCTTTTAAATCAGGGAACTTGGTTTTGCCAAGTGCCCTGCTCTTGCATTTTAAGGAACTCTTTCCTTCCAGCGAAGATTTTCTGGTCTGGCAATTTTTCTATTTACAAAATACTACAGCCTTAGGAGATGTTTCACCTAGTCAGATTGCTGAAATCATTGGGAAAGAGGTTGCAGATGTCAACCAATCCATTTCAAATTTGACTGAAAATGGTTTGCTACAATATCGAACCATTGAACTAAATGGGGAAATTGAGCTGATTTTTGATGCTAGTTTAGCTTTTGAACGCTTGGATAGCTTGCTAGACAGCCAAACTCCAGCTACAACTGCCCCAAATCCGCAGAATCAGTTGAAGGACCTGGTTGAGACTTTTCAGCAGGAATTAGGACGCTTATTAACACCATTTGAAATCGAGGATCTTTCTAAGACTGTCAAAGAAGATGGAGTTAAGGCGGATTTGATCAAGGAAGCTCTCCGAGAGGCCGTTCTCAATGGCAAGCCAAACTGGAAATATATTCAGGCAATCCTACGAAACTGGCGCCATGAGGGCATTCAATCTGTTGCCCAAGTAGAGGCCAAACGAGCAGAGAGAGAAGCCAACAATCCCAAACAAGTTCAGGCTTCGGCTGATTTCCTTGATGCCATGAATTTGTGGCAAGATTAGTCGCTTGAAAAATCTTGAAAATTAGAGTAAGGTTTGCAAGCTCCTTATAAATATGATAGAATAATAGTGAATAAAATGAAAAAAGAGGTATGTGAAATGTCACGTAAACCATTTATCGCTGGTAACTGGAAAATGAACAAAAATCCAGAAGAAGCAAAAGCATTCGTTGAAGCCGTTGCATCAAAACTTCCTTCATCAGACCTTGTTGAAGCAGGTATCGCAGCTCCAGCTCTTGATTTGACAGCTGTTCTTGCTGCTGCTAAAGGTTCAAACCTTAAAGTTGCTGCTCAAAACTGCTACTTTGAAAATGCAGGTGCGTTCACTGGTGAAACTAGCCCACAAGTTTTGAAAGAAATCGGTACAGACTACGTTGTTATCGGTCACTCAGAACGTCGTGACTACTTCCATGAAACTGACGAAGATATCAACAAAAAAGCAAAAGCAATCTTTGCAAACGGTATGCTTCCAATCATCTGTTGTGGTGAGTCACTTGAAACTTACGAAGCTGGTAAAGCTGCTGAATTCGTAGGTGCTCAAGTATCTGCTGCATTGGCTGGATTGACAGCTGAACAAGTTGCTGCATCAGTTATCGCTTATGAGCCAATCTGGGCTATCGGTACTGGTAAATCAGCTTCACAAGACGATGCACAAAAAATGTGTAAAGTCGTTCGTGACGTTGTAGCTGCTGACTTTGGTGCAGAAGTTGCTGACAAAGTTCGTGTTCAATACGGTGGCTCTGTTAAACCTGAAAACGTAGCTTCATACATGGCTTGCCCAGACGTTGATGGTGCCCTTGTTGGTGGTGCGTCACTTGAAGCTGAAAGCTTCTTGGCATTGCTTGATTTTGTAAAATAATCTCAGATATTCCAGACAGTCTTCTAAGACTGTCTTTTTTATAGATGCTGTATATTTTTCTTAAATTATCAGTCTATTACAACTTCTCTCAGATAGTACACTTTTCTTGCTATCGTTTTCTGGTAGTGGTATACTTATATTGTAACCACTAATAAGATGGTTATAAAAAAATGAAAGAGGTAAGAAATATGGTTGAATTGAAAAAAGAAGCAGTAAAAGACGTAACAACATTATCTAAAACAGCGCCAGTAGCATTGGCAAAAACAAAGGAAGTTTTGAACCAAGCAGTAGCGGACTTGTATGTGGCTCACATTGCCCTTCACCAAGTTCACTGGTATATGCGTGGTCGTGGTTTCCTCGCATGGCATCCAAAAATGGATGGATACATGGACAGCCTTGATGGCTATCTTGACGAAATCAGCGAACGTTTGATCACCCTTGGTGGCAAACCTTACTCAACTTTGACAGAATTCCTTCAACACAGTGAAATCGAAGAAGAAGAAGGAGAATTCCGTAACGTTGAAGAAAGCTTGGAACGTGTTCTAGCGATTTATCGCTACCTCATCGCTCTTTTCCAAAAAGCTTTGGATGTTACTGATGAAGAAGGCGATG
This sequence comes from Streptococcus sp., assembly GCF_030528045.1. Taxonomy (GTDB): domain Bacteria; phylum Bacillota; class Bacilli; order Lactobacillales; family Streptococcaceae; genus Streptococcus. Next base: position 2,618 of record NZ_JAUMZR010000049.1, on the reverse strand, counting down.
ATGTTACAAACGATATCTTTGTTGGTGCTAAGGCTGAACTTGAGAAAACAGTTTGGATGCTTGCAGCAGAACTTGGACAAGCTCCTGGTTTGTAAAATATAGTTGCTACCCCTTTTATCATGAGGTGCTTGATAAGTGCCTATGATCAATCATCTTTTAAAAGTCATGTAACTGTAAAAAGTTGCATGATTTTTTGTCTGCTGGACTTAGGACACATTGTCAAAAGTAGGATTTTACGGTATAATAGTTGCTGTTCAATAACATATGAATTTTAAAGAATAATTGTTAGTTTTAGGAGGACTTATGAACAACTTTCCAAATTGCCCGAAATGTAATTCAGAATATGTCTACGAAGACGGAAGCCTCTTGGTCTGCCCAGAGTGTGCCTATGAATGGAACCCTGCAGAAGTTGCAGAAGTAGAAGAAGGTGTTGTTGCTATCGATGCCAATGGAAATAAACTGGCTGACGGCGATACTGTGACCCTTATCAAGGACTTGAAAGTAAAAGGTGCGCCAAAGGATTTGAAACAAGGAACTCGTGTTAAAAATATCCGTATCGTAGAAGGTGACCACAACATCGACTGTAAGATTGATGGTTTTGGAGCTATGAAACTCAAGTCAGAATTTGTTAAGAAAATCTAGCCATGAAACTGAATTATAAATTTATCTTTTATAGTCGTGTGCTCTTGTTCTTAGCGGCATTTACAGGAGTTTATTTGGAGATTACCAAGCACGGTGGCTTTGGTATGCTCCTTTACTACACAGTGTTGTCCAATCTTTTGGTAACGATTTTCACGGGCTATCTGCTCCATGTGATGAGCCGTTCAGGTGAAAATTGGCAAAGTCCGACCTTGCTTCGTCTCAAGGGTGGTGTTACCATGAGTATCATGATTACCTGTGTGATTTACCATTTTATGCTTGCTCCAATCGCGACAGACTTTTACCGTGTGGAAAATTTCCTTTGCCACTATATCGTTCCACTCTGGTTTTTAGCCGATACCCTCTTCTTCGATAAACGGGGTCAATACAAGATCTGGGATCCAGTCTTGTGGACCATCTTGCCCTTGGTTTATATGATTTTTGCCTTGTTTAACGGCCTGGTCTTAAAACTCAATATTCCGAATTCCAAGGACAATCCCTTCCCTTATTTCTTTTTAAATGTGAACAAGGGTTGGGACGTGGTTATCAAATGGTGTTTGATTATTTTTGCGGCGTATATGGTTGCAGGCTTCATCTTCTATCTGATCAAGCAAATCAAGCGAAAATAGTCTTCCTATTAGGAAAGTTAGGACGGAGTCTCTAGTTCAATCGGGCTCCTTCTTTTCTTGCCATCTTCCTTTTAAAAGGATAAACAGTGAGAAATATACAGAAAGAAAATTCATGAAACAATATTTAGAACGTGCTAGTATTTTGGCCCTCTCCCTCATTTTGATTACCTCCTTCTCCATCTCAAGTGCTCTGCCAGCCATGTTTGACTACTATCAAGGCTATCCCAAAGAACAAATCGAGCTCCTAGTCAGTATTCCTTCTTTTGGAATTATGATTATGCTTGTTTTAAATGGGTTTTTGGAGCGGTTATTTCCTGAGCGACTTCAGATTAGTCTAGGACTTCTCATCCTTTCTATCGGTGGAACTGCCCCTTTCTGGTATCAGGAGTACAACTTTGTCTTTGCGATGCGGATTTTATTTGGCTTGGGTGTTGGGATGATCAATGCCAAGGCTATTTCTATCATCAGCGAACGCTATCATGGAAAGACACGGATTCAGATGTTGGGTCTTCGCGGATCAGCAGAAGTTGTCGGGGCATCGATTTTGACTCTAGTGGTCGGTCAACTCTTATCCTTGGGATGGACAGTGACCTTCTTGGCCTACAGTGCGGGATTTTTAGTATTGATTCTTTATCTGCTCTTTGTCCCTTATGGGAAAGAAAAGAAAGAAACAAAGAAAAAAGAGACCGAAACGACTCGTTTGACAGGAAAGATGAAAGGATTAATTTTTCTATTGGCTGTCGAAGCAGCAGTTGTTGTCTGCACCAACACAGCTATCACCATTCGTATTCCTAGTCTGATGGTGGAAAGAGGTCTAGGGGATGCCCAGTTATCGAGCTTGGTCTTAAGTATTATGCAGTTGATTGGTATCTTGGCAGGTGTGAGTTTTTCTTTCTTCATCTCTCTATTTAAAGAAAGATTGCTCCTTTGGTCAGGTATCACCTTTGGATTGGGGCAGATTGTGATTGCCTTGTCTCCGTCATTGGGTGTGATGGTAGTTGGAAGTGTTGTGGCAGGTTTTTCCTACAGTGTGGCCTTGACCACTGTCTTTCAGCTTCTTTCTGAAAGAATCCCAGCCAAGCTCCTTAATCAGGCAACATCTTTTGCAGTGCTAGGATGCAGCTTTGGAGCCTTTACGACACCGTTTATTCTTGGGGCGATTGGCTTGGTGACTCAAAACGGTATGTTGGTCTTCACCATTCTAGGATGCTGGTTGATTGTCACTTCTATCTTTGTTATGTACGCACTTCAAAAGAGATCTTAGGATTGGTTTCCTAAGTTTTTCTTTTCGGGAATTTTGGCTCTATGTCAACTGTAGTGGGTGACCTATAACTAAGCACGAGAGGAGAC
>NZ_JAUMZR010000048.1:0-12741 GCF_030528045.1 Streptococcus sp. | reverse complement strand
AAAGCTCCATAATTTCCATAGTGGTTTTTACCCACTACAGATATTATAGAGCCAATAAAAGCGGAGAAGTCCTTCTCTGCTTTTTATGTTCAATTATTAATTCTCCATAAGCTTCAAAAGCGTAATAAAAGAGTATTTAATCAAAAAAATTAAAAAAACTGTTGCAATTTTTTTAATTTGATGATTAAATCAAATCATTCTATAAAAAGGAGACTACTATAATGGAAAAACGCCTTGTTCGTAACGTACAAGACAAAAAGATTGCTGGTGTTTGTGCAGGTATCGGTGACTACTTTAACATGGACCACACACTTGTTCGTGCACTTTGGATCATCTTCACTCTACTTGGTGGTTCTGGAATCTTAGCTTATGCTGTTCTCTACTTCCTTCTTCCAGAAGGCAATGCAGAGGCTTAAGCCATAGAGAGAATAAAAGTTTATTCTGATCAGTTGAAAATAAAAAATGCATGTAATCGTAGATTACATGCATTTTTATATGTAGCTTCTATTGAAAAAGAGAGGTTCTTCACCAGAAGGATAAGTCTTGTTTAATGGTCACTAAAACGACGATACTTTATATGAAAGTCAAAATAATGTTCATTCTGTAACTTTTGGAAGATGTCGCGATAGGCTTCTTCGTCAAAATAGTCGCCACGGTAGAGAATTTCAAAACTCAAACCTTCGTACTCTAGAAAAGCGTTGGCTGTTTTGAAACCATTTTGGCGATAGAAATCCATGCGGGACTTTCTCTGCTCCAAGTTATCGCATTCTTCATCCAATCGCTCGACTTCCAATAACATGGTTCGCTGGTAAAAATCAGTCAGCTTTTCGATGATTTCTTTTCCATATCTGTGGCTTCTCAAGTGGGGCATGATGGCAAAAAAACTGATATAGAAGGCCTTGGGATTGGAGATGGCAAAAGCAAAGCCGACAAACTCTTCTTGGTTATAAAAAGCAAAAAAGTGGGCGTCTTCTCGGTCTTGATAGCGTAAAAACTCTGACAGAGGAACTCGTTCTTCCTCAGGGAATGCTTCCTTGTTTAGCTTTTCAACCTTATCCAGATCAGGAAATACATCGGTAATTAATTGACTGGTCAAACTCTTAAATGACCTCCTTTTCTTGATTATAGCAAATTGTCTCTCTGTAAGCAATTGATTTCAAACTTAGTGACAGAGTCTTGTCGCTCCTTTAGAAAGCTGATATAATAGCTTTATGAATAAGAAACGATCCGTGGACTTGATACATGGTCCTATTCTTCCTGCGCTGTTAAGCTTTGCCTTTCCAATCTTGCTGTCAAATATTTTCCAACAGCTCTATAATACTGCGGACGTCTTGATTGTTGGGCGTTTTCTTGGTCAAGATTCCTTGGCTGCAGTAGGGGCGACAACGGCCATTTTTGACTTGATTATAGGTTTTACCCTTGGTGTTGGCAATGGGATGGGGATTGTCATTGCCCGCTATTATGGGGCTCGGAATTTCACCAAAATCAAGGAAGCAGTAGCAGCAACTTGGATTTTAGGTGCTCTTTTGAGTATTGTGGTCATGCTGATGGGCTTTGTCGGTCTGTATCCTCTCTTGCAATACTTAGATACCCCTGCAGAAATCCTCCCCCAATCCTATCAATATATTTCTATGATTGTGACTTGTGTAGGCGTCAGCTTCGCTTATAATCTCTTTGCAGGTTTGTTGCGGTCTATTGGTGATAGTCTAGCAGCTCTTGGCTTTCTGATTTTCTCTGCCTTGGTTAATGTGGTTTTGGATCTCTATTTCATTACGCAACTGCATCTGGGAGTTCAATCTGCGGGGCTTGCTACCATTATCTCGCAAGGGTTGTCAGCGGTTCTCTGCTTTTATTATATCCGTAAGAGTGTTCCAGAACTGATTCCTCAACTCAAGCATTTTAAATGGAACAAGGCCTTGTACGCGGATCTTTTAGAGCAAGGTTTGGCCATGGGTCTGATGAGTTCGATTGTGTCCATTGGTAGCGTGATTTTACAGTCTTCTGTCAATACCTTTGGTGCTGTGATTATTAGCGCCCAAACGGCGGCTAGACGCATTATGGCCTTTGCTCTCCTTCCGATGACGGCTATTTCTTCTGCCATGACGACCTTTGCCTCTCAGAATCTTGGGGCCAAGCGACCAGACCGCATTGTTCAAGGTCTTGGTATTGGGAGTCGCCTGAGCATGTCCTGGGCAGGTTTTGTTTGTGTCTTCCTCTTTTTTGCCAGTCCAGCCTTGGTTTCCTTCTTGGCCAGTTCAACAGATACTTACTTGGTAGAAAATGGTAGTCTTTACCTGCAAATCAGTTCAGTCTTTTATCCGATTTTGAGCCTTTTGCTGATTTATCGGAATTGCTTGCAGGGATTGGGGCAGAAAGTCCTTCCTCTAGTTTCCAGCTTTATAGAACTAATTGGGAAAATCGTTTTTGTGGTTTTGATTATCCCTTGGGCAGGCTATAGGGGGGTTATCCTTTGTGAACCCCTTATCTGGGTTGCCATGACCACCCAACTGTACTTTTCACTTTTCCGCCATCCCCTGATAAAAGAAGGCAAGGCAATCTTGGCAGCCAAAGGACAATCCTAGCTGGATTTGCTGAATAAAATCCATTTCCTCTAGTGAAAATCGAAAAAACTTGTGTTATAATAAGAAAGATTAAAATGTGAAAAAAGGAGATTCCTAATGGGACGTAAATGGGCCAATATCGTAGCCAAGAAAACGGCTAAAGATGGAGCTAACTCTAAAGTATATGCAAAATTTGGTGTAGAAATCTATGTAGCAGCAAAAAAAGGTGATCCAGACCCAGAATCAAACACTGCTTTAAAATTCGTTATCGACCGTGCGAAACAAGCCCAAGTGCCAAAACACGTTATCGATAAAGCGATTGATAAAGCAAAAGGAAACACAGACGAAACCTTTACAGAAGGACGTTACGAAGGATTTGGACCAAATGGTTCTATGTTGATTGTGGATACCTTGACTTCAAACGTCAACCGTACCGCAGCTAATGTCCGTGCAGCTTTTGGTAAAAACGGCGGAAACATGGGTGCTTCAGGTTCGGTTTCATACCTCTTTGATAACAAGGGTGTGATCGTATTTGCAGGTGAGGACGCTGATGCGGTCTTTGAGCAATTGCTCGAAGCAGATGTGGATGTGGACGATGTAGAAGCAGAAGAAGGAACAATCACGGTTTATACAGCTCCAACAGACCTTCACAAGGCTATCGTTGCCCTTCGTGAGTCTGGCATCAAAGAATTCCAAGTGACTGAATTGGAAATGATTTCTCAGTCTGAAGTGGAATTGTCAGGCGAAGACCTTGAAACCTTTGAAAAACTTTACAGTGTTCTTGAGGACGACGAAGACGTACAAAAGATCTACACAAACGTAGATGGATTCTAATAGAAAAACGAACAGTTTTACTAGCTGTTCGTTTTTTTTTTGATATTTGAACTTAAACTCTGGTTTCAGAATCGTTTTGTTTCTTGCTTTTTTCTAGACCTAGACCGACTGCATGTTTTTGGACGAGCAAGAGCTGTCCATTGTCCTGTTTTGCAAAAGTTAAGGTAACAGTCTTGATCTTGTCTCCAATGGAGATATAGGTGATTTTTCTCGTATCGTACCCTCCGATAGTGGAATCATACTCGGAGTCTGGTAGTCCGTGTTTTTTGATAATATCCTTGTAGTTGGTACCACCTTTTCCTTTGTTGTCAAGGTCACCTTCGATTAAGGCGTCGAACTGTTCTTGGGTCCAGGTGAAGGTATCTTCTTCCTCCTCCTCTGGGATGGAATAGGTGCTATCATCTGTCAAGTCGCTCTCTTCTTCGCGTTCCATTGAGGAACTTGCCTCCCTATAGGAACGGTTAAACTCCCTGGCAAACTCTTTGTAGACATTAGCGTACAGTATCTGGGTAGTAAAGAAAAGTACAACAGAGGCAACTGCGAGGGATGTTCCGATAATGGCCATTGTTTTCCGTTTTTTGAGATTGACGATAAGGCCGATAATCCCCAAGATAAATGCGACGATGGCGATGAAAAACGATAGATAGTTAATAAATGGGATCCAGGATCCTAAAAGTGCGATGGCTCCAAAAATGGTTGCTAAGATTCCTAAAACTCTTTGTTCTTCTGGTTTCATTTGAACGTTTTCTCCCTTCATCGAGTGAATGGATTTCTATCCACAGTAGTTAGTGCTTATTATAGAAAAAATATTGCCTAATGTCAATTTAAACTAAAATAGTTCTCTTGGAAACTTTTTTCTTGACATCTTTTCTGAAAATGATAAAATAGTTCTGATGGGAACTTAAATAGTTCTTGTGAGAACTATATTTGTCGTAAGAAAGGAGCAATCATGGACAAGCCGATGTTAATGTTCAAACGTTTTGGACACCAGGTCCATCTGATGGTACAGAAAGAAGCCAAGCGATGTGGCATTGAATTTATGGGTGGACCACAAGGGCAGGTCCTGCGTTTTTTAGATCATTGTGAACAAAAAGAGGAACTGGTCTTGATTAAGGATATCGAACAGGAACTCAATATTACCAAATCTGTGGCGAGTAATCTAGTCAAGCGCATGGTACAAAATGGTTTGGTTGAGTTAGAGGCCAGTCCAAGTGATAAACGAGCAAAATTTGTTCGCCTGACGGAGAAATCGCGTTCGCAGATGCAAAAAGTTAAGGCATTTTTTGATCGGATCGATCAGAGTCTGCTAGAGGGGGTTTCAAAGTCAGACTTGGCAATCTTTGAAAAGGTACTCGGGCAATTGCAAGAAAATGTTGAGAAGATAGGAGGAGAGAATGAAGAAACTCGCTAAACGTATTACAGGAAAAGAGTGGGGAATGATTGTCCTTACGATTCTGTTCACTTGTTTCTCGGTCTATCTCGAGTTAGAGGTGCCGACCTACATTTCGCAAATTACAGAATTACTAGGAACGTCTGGAACGCAGTTGGGTGAACTCTGGTCACCAGCTGCGAAGATGATTGGTTTGTCTTTATTGGCTTTCTTTTCATCTGTTATGGTTGGTTTCTTTGCCGCTCGCGTTGCAGCATCCTATACAACCCATCTACGTAGAGACGTATTTCATCGTGTTTTAGATTTTTCACAGACAGAGATCAAACGTTTTTCAATCCCAAGTCTCTTGACTCGGACGACCAATGATATTACCCAGGTACAGATGCTCTTTACCATGGGCTTGCAAGTGGTTACTCGTGGGCCAATTATGGCTATCTGGGCCATTGGGAAAATCCTTGGAAAATCAGAATACTGGCTCTGGGCGGTCGTTGTGGCTGTTATTGTCAATGTCTTGATGACCACTGTTCTCATGACTCTGGCCTTTCCAAAACAATCTGTCATCCAAAAATTGACAGATAAACTCAATAGCATCACTCGTGAAAGCTTGACTGGGATTCGAGTTGTTCGTGCATACAATGCGGAAGATTACCAAGATAAGAAATTTGAAGCAGCCAACGATGAGGTAACACGTCTCAATCTCTTTGTCAATCGATTGATGGCGATTATGAACCCCATTATGATGGCAATTTCCAGTGGACTAAGTTTAGCTATTTACTGGATTGGCGCCTATATCATCAACGACGCAAGTTTGACAGAACGACTGCCACTCTTTAGTGATATGGTGGTCTTCATGTCCTATGCTATGCAGGTCGTAATGGGATTCCTTCTCATGGGAGCACTCTTTATCGTTCTTCCTCGTACCTTGGTTTCGGCAGGACGTATCAATCAAGTATTGGATCTGCATTCTTCTATTGAAAATCCTAGTCATGCACAGACAGCGGATCCTTCAGTTCAAGGACAAGTGGAATTCCGTGATGTGACTTTCCGCTACTCTAAAAACTCAGAAGCAGTCGTGGAACATGTCACTTTCAAAGCAGAAGCGGGTCAAACCGTGGCTTTCATCGGATCGACTGGTTCTGGTAAGTCTACGCTAGTCAACCTCTTGCCACGTTTTTACGATGTTTCAGATGGAGAAATCCTAGTGGATGGTGTCAATGTGCAAGATTATGACTTGGAAGATTTGCGCAATAAGGTCGGCTATATTCCACAAAAAGCTGTACTCTTTTCTGGAGATGTCAAGGAGAACTTGGACTTTGGTAAGAGTCAAGAAACTCCTCTAAGTGAGACTGCTATGTGGCAAGCTCTTGAATTGGCCCAGTCTAGAAGCTTCATCGAGGACAAGGAAGCAGGTCTTGCATCAGAAGTGGCCCAAGGCGGAACCAACTTCTCAGGAGGTCAAAGACAGCGTCTGGCCATTGCGCGTGCCTTGGCTCGTAAACCAGAGATTCTCATCTTTGATGATTCCTTCTCAGCCCTGGACTACAAGACAGATCGTGTCCTACGCCAAGAGCTAGCCGAGAAAACAAAATCCATGACCAAGCTCATCGTAGCGCAACGGATTTCTACCATTATGGATGCCGACCTGATCTTAGTTTTGGATCAAGGTAAAGTCGTGGGACAAGGCACCCACAAGGAACTTCTTGCAACCAACGAAGTCTACCAAGAAATTGCCTACTCACAACTATCGAAGGAGGAATTGGAACATGGAAAATAAAAAAGTTTTGGTCTGGAAACAGTGCAAACCTTATATGGCAGGCCTCCAACTCCCTCTCCTAATAGCAGTTGTGGCTGCAGTCATTTCAAGTATCATTACCGTTTATGGTCCAACTAAGATTAAAGAAATTACTAACTTGATTTCAGATGGCTTGGCTACAGAAATCGACTTGGTAGCTGTGTCAAACATTGCTGGATTTTTGGTTGTTCTGTATGTATTTGGAGTTATCCTTAATTATACACAGGCCTATATCTTTTCAACGAGCATTCAGCATTTTTCAAAACGCTTGCGAACAGCAATCGCTGAAAAAATCAATCGTTTGCCACTTGGCTATTTTGACCGTCATTCACAAGGAGATACCCTTTCGCGCGTGACCAATGATGTGGATACAGCAGCGCAATCTCTCAACCAAAGTCTAGGGACAGTTCTTTCAGCTAGTTTCTTGTTGATTGCTGTCTTGGTGACCATGTTTGGGATGAACTGGATTTTGGCATTGGTAACCGTGGTATCAACCCTTGTTGGTTTTGCGGCGGTTTCCGTAATCATGGCCAAGTCACAGGGTTATTTTAAAGCCCAACAAAATAATCTAGCAGCCGTCAATGGTTATGTGGAAGAGATGTACTCTGGCCATAATGTAGTGACCAGCTACAACGCAGTGGACACCTCCAAAGCGAGATTTGCAGGGTTAAACCAAGACTTGCATGACAGTATCTGGAAATCTCAGTTTATCTCTGGTATCATGATGCCAGCCATGTTCTTTGTTGGGAACTTTAGTTATGTCTTAGTCATCATCGTTGGGGCCGCGCTGGCGTTAGAAGGGCATATCACTATAGGGATTATTGTAGCCTTTATGGTTTACGTACGGACCTTCTCTCAACCTCTGTCACAGATTGCCCAAGGGATTACGAGCTTGCAACAAGCGAGTGCAGCCATGACTCGTGTATTAGAATTTCTAGCTGAAGCTGAGATGCAGGATGAATCTCATAAGGAAAGACAATTGAACAACATGAAAGGGGAAGTAGTCTTTGATCATGTGTCCTTTGGCTATACACCAGAGCGCACCGTTATCCATGACTTTTCTGCGACAGCTCATGCAGGTCAAAAGGTCGCAATCGTTGGACCGACTGGAGCTGGTAAGACAACCATTGTCAATCTTTTGATGAAGTTCTATGAGATAGATAAGGGAAGTATCCGCATCGATGGCGTGGATACTAAGGACATGAAACGCTCAGAAGTACACGATGCCTTTTCAATGGTCTTGCAGGACACTTGGCTCTTTGAGGGAACGATTCGAGAGAACCTGATCTATAATCAGACAGACATCAGTGATGAACGAATGATGGAAGCCAGCAAGGCTGTGGGAATCCACCACTTTATCATGACCTTGCCAGATGGCTACGATACTATTTTGGACGACACTGTGACCTTGTCTGTTGGGCAAAAACAACTCTTGACCATTGCTCGTGCACTTCTTAAGGATGCACCACTCTTGATTTTGGATGAAGCGACATCTTCAGTCGACACACGTACAGAGGAGTTGATTCAAAAAGCCATGGACCGTTTGATGGAGGGTCGAACTTCCTTTGTCATCGCCCACCGCTTGTCAACTATTCGTAATGCCGATTTGATTCTTGTCATGAAAGATGGCAATATCATTGAACAAGGCAACCATGAGGAGTTGATGGCGCAAAGTGGCTTCTACGCTGACTTGTACAATAGTCAATTTACAGAAGACGAAGCAGAAGAATAAATCAAAAGAAGGCTTGACGGCCTTCTTTTTCTACACTATACTAGAAGACAAACGTCTCACCTGTAGGCAAAAAAGTAATGAATGAGAAGCATAAATGAAAAATTATCAAGAATGGTATCGAAATATCAGCTCCAAACTCACCAGCCATCCCACCCTTCTATTTCTGTTACGCAGTTTTAATCGCTTGATGACAGTCGCCATGCCCTTGGTCTACCTGATCTTGCTAGTCACCACTTACCTGCAACTAGGACTTGATCAGCAAGTTGGGGTTTATGTGCTTATTCCTGCATCAGGTTTTGTGATTTTGTCTCTTTTTCGTAAGAAAATCAACCACCCACGCCCCTACGAAACTTGGGATATCTGTCCCCTGCTTGAAAAAGATAGCTCGGGACAGTCGATGCCCAGTCGCCATGTTTTTTCGGCAACTATCATCTCCATGGCCTGTCTGCATGTTAGTCTACCTGTTGGCTTAGCATGCTTGCTCTTCTCAGCTTTGCTGGGCTTGGTGAGGGTTTTAGGGGGTGTTCATTATCCCAAGGATGTCTTGGTTGGCTATGCTTGTGGTCTGGTGTGGGGATTCCTTTTCTTCCTATTCTGACATGTAAGTTAAGCTAGTCCTACAACCACTTACTGCTTCAAATTGACCACTTGCTTTTTTGCCCTTGTATTCCTAACTTAGCTTTGATATAGTAAAGTCAGAAAGGAGATGTGATGAAGTTACGAATTGAGATTGACGGCAATTTAGAGGAGACTGAAATTGTCATCAAGACACCCACTTTGACAGATGAAATTGCAGATTTGCAACGACTCTTGCAAGAGTCAAAGGCTCCGAGGTTGACTTTTTACAAGGGGACAGGTGAATATTATCTAGATCTGTCAGAAATTCTCTTCTTTGAAACAGAAGGGAGCAAGATTTATGCTCATAACCAGAAGAAAGCTTATGAAGTTCGTCTCAAACTTTATGAGTTGGAGTCCATCTTACCTCGCTATTTTAGTCGAGTGTCCAAGTCAACGGTCGCAAACATCCGTCAGATTTACTCAGTGGACAAGTCCTTTTCGGGAACGGGCACCATTTCCTTTTATCAGACGCACAAGGAGGTTCATGTCTCACGGCATTACCAATCCCTCCTAAAAGAAAATCTAAGAAACATGAGGTAAAAAACATGAAAAAGAAAGCATTTGGTATTGTTTTATTGGTTTTAGCAGCTTGGATCTTGCTGCAAGGGAATTTTGGAATTCCTTCTTTGGATGGCAAGATATGGCCTTTACTAGGTATTGTTTTTTTTGCTTATAAGTCCATTGAGTCCATCCTTAGACGCCATCTCACTTCGGCAGTTTATACAGGGTCACTAGCGCTCATCATTGCAAATTACGCTTATGACTTGTTACCAGTTACCAATCATTCTCTCATCTGGGCTAGTATCTTAGCAGTTCTAGGTGTCGGTTATCTTACTCACTCAAGTAAGTTCTGGAATGAAAAAAAATGGTGGTACAATGGGAAAAAAACAGTCGTCACGGATAAGGAAGTCGCTTTTGGTAGCGGGACCTTCTATAAGCAAGATCAAGATCTCGTAGATGACCAAGTGGAAGTCGCTTTTGGGGATGCTAAAATCTACTATGATAATGCAGAGATGCTAGGTGATTTTGCAACTTTAAATATTGAAGTGGCCTTCGGAAATGCAACCGTCTATGTTCCACAACACTGGCGTGTCGATCTGAAAGTAGAAACCTCCTTTGGTGCAGCTAAGGCAGATGCTCCTGTAGCGCCAACAAACAAAACCTTGATTATTCGTGGGGAAGTTGCTTTTGGTAAACTTGGAGTTGTTTACGTTAAATAAAAAAAGTCTCCTAATTTCCTTGCCAAAATAGAGAAAGTGTGATAACATAGTATGGTATGTGGTGCTAGCACATCCGCTATATTAGATCTAATAGGAGGAAAACACAATGGCTAAAGTATGTTACTTTACAGGTCGTAAGACTGTATCAGGAAACAACCGTTCACACGCGATGAACCAAACAAAACGTGCCGTAAAACCAAACCTTCAAAAAGTTACTGTTCTTATCGATGGTAAACCTAAAAAAGTTTGGGCTTCAGCTCGTGCTTTGAAATCAGGTAAAGTTGAACGCGTTTAATAAAAATGAAAAGACCGCTTAGGTCTTTTTCTTTTGCTCTAAGGATAAAATCATTTGAAAAATAGAGTAAATATCCGCCGATACAGCATTCTGCTTTTACACTTGGGCTGAAATATGATAAAATAGAGTATCAACTAGTTGAGGTAAAAAAAATGACTGTAAAAATTAATACAAAAGATGGTCAAATCGAACTGACAGATGAAGTGATTGCAACCGTAGTAGGTGGTGCCGCAACTGAGATTTTTGGAGTGGTCGGTATGGCTAGTAAAAATGCCTTCAAAGACAATTTCCAAGCCCTCCTTGGTAAGGAAAATTATTCTAAGGGTGTTGTCGTGAAGGCAGTCGAAGATGGTAGCATCGCAGTTGATGTTTATACCGTGTTGAGCTACGGAATAAAGATAAGCGAAGTGTCAAAAAACATTCAAGAGCGTGTTCGTTTTAGTTTAGAAAATCAACTAGGAATTACTGCTCAGACTGTGAATGTCTACATTCAAAATATCAAAGTTGTAGGAGAATAATCGTGTCAAAAATTACTACCAGTTTATTCCAAGAGATGGTGCAAGCTGCATCAACTCGTTTGAATAAGCAAGCAGAATATGTCAATTCATTGAACGTCTTTCCAGTTCCAGATGGGGATACTGGGACAAACATGGGAATGACCATCGAAAATGGTGCCAAAGAAGTAGCAGACAAGCCTGCTTCTACAGTTGGAGAAGTAGCGAGCATTCTTGCTAAAGGGCTCTTGATGGGTGCGCGTGGAAACTCAGGAGTTATCACTTCTCAACTCTTCCGTGGCTTCTCTCAGGCTATCAAAGAAAAAGATGAATTAACAGGTCAAGACTTGGCTCTTGCCTTCCAATCCGGTGTCGAAGTAGCTTATAAAGCAGTTATGAAAGCAGTTGAAGGAACTATTTTGACTGTTTCTCGTGGAGCGGCTATTGGGGCTAAGAAAAAAGCCGAGGAGACAGATGATGCTGTTGAGGTCATGCGTGCAGCCTTGGAAGGTGCAAAAGCAGCTTTGGCTAAGACGCCAGAAATGCTTCCAGTCCTTAAGGAAGTTGGTGTGGTAGACTCAGGTGGTCAAGGTTTGGTCTTCATCTACGAAGGATTCCTATCTGCCCTTACTGGTGAATACAGTGCGTCTGAGGACTTTGTAGCGACTCCTGCCAACATGAGTGAAATGATCAATGCAGAGCACCACAAGTCTGTAGCAGGGCATGTGGCAACTGAGGATATTACCTTCGGTTACTGTACGGAGATCATGGTAGCCCTCAAACAAGGTCCAACTTATTCTAAGGACTTTGACTACGATGAATTCCGTAACTACTTGAATGACTTAGGCGACTCACTGCTTGTTGTCAACGATGATGAGATCGTCAAAGTTCACGTCCATACAGAAGATCCAGGTCTTGTCATGCAAGAAGGTCTCAAATATGGTAGCTTGATCAAGGTAAAAGTGGACAACATGCGTAACCAACACGAAGCGCAAGTTGAAAAAGAAGCAACTCAAGGAAACAAGCCTGCTGAAACAAAAGAGTATGCCCTTATCGCAGTAGTAGCTGGTCAAGGTTTAGCAGATATCTTCCGTGCCCAAGGTGTGGATTATGTTATCGAAGGCGGGCAGACGATGAACCCTTCAACAGAAGACTTTATCAAGGCTGTTGAACAGGTCAATGCTCGCAACATTATCTTCTTGCCAAACAACAAAAATATCTTTATGGCAGCTCAATCTGCGGCTGAAGTGCTTGAACAACCAGCTGTTGTAGTAGAAGCACGTACAATTCCTCAAGGGTTGACGATCCTTCTTGCCTTTGATCCAAGCAAATCAATCGAAGAAAACAAAGAGCGCATGACTGCGGCCCTTGGTGATGTCGTAAGCGGTAGTGTAACAACAGCCGTTCGTGATACAACTATCGATGGATTAGCAATTCATGAAAATGATAATCTTGGTATGGTCGATGGGAAAATCCTCGTGTCAAATCCTGACATGCACCAAACCTTGACAGAAACTTTAAAACATATGTTGGACGAAGATAGTGAAATCGTGACTTTCTATGTCGGTGAAGACGGAAGCGAAGAACTTGCCAATGAAATTGCCCAAGAAATCGCAGAAGAATTTGAAGATGTTGAAGTAGAGATTCACCAAGGTCAACAACCTGTATATCCATATCTTTTCAGTGTGGAATAATGGTAAAAATTGAATGAAAACAACAGAAGGAAGCTGGTTTTTCAGCTTCCTTTTTCGGCTCTATGTCAACTGTAGTGGGTGACCTATAACTAAGCACGAGAGGAGACGAAC
>NZ_JAUMZR010000047.1:0-12879 GCF_030528045.1 Streptococcus sp. | reverse complement strand
CCATAATTTCCATAGTGGTTTTTACCCACTACAGATATTATAGAGCCCTTTTTTTTCTTATTCTATTTGAAGTGCTTCTACTCTAGCAGTATAATCGTTTTTTTGGTATAATAAAAGTTATGGAAATTGAAAAAACCAATCGTATGAACGCCCTTTTTGAATTTTATGCGGCGCTTTTGACAGACAAGCAGATGAACTATATTGAACTCTATTATGCTGATGATTACAGTCTTGCTGAGATTGCTGAAGAGTTCGGTGTCAGTCGTCAGGCTGTTTATGACAATATCAAGCGGACAGAAAAGATTCTAGAAGATTATGAGATGAAACTGCACATGTATTCGGACTACATTGTTCGTAGTCAGATTTTTGACCAGATCTTGGAGCGTTATCCCAAGGATGACTTTCTGCAGGAGCAGATAGAAATTTTAACAAGTATTGATAATAGAGAATAAGAGGAAGAAAAATGGCATTTGAAAGTTTAACAGAACGTTTACAGAACGTCTTTAAAAATCTACGAAAAAAAGGAAAAATTTCTGAGGCTGATGTCCAGGAAGCAACCAAAGAGATTCGTTTGGCCTTGCTGGAAGCCGACGTTGCCTTGCCTGTTGTAAAGGACTTTATCAAGAAGGTTCGTGAACGTGCAGTCGGACACGAGGTCATTGATACCCTCAATCCAGCCCAACAGATTATCAAAATCGTTGATGAGGAATTGACAGCTGTTTTAGGTTCCGATACGGCAGAAATTATCAAGTCACCAAAAATTCCAACCATTATCATGATGGTCGGTTTGCAAGGGGCTGGTAAAACGACATTTGCTGGTAAATTGGCTAATAAACTCAAAAAAGAAGAAAATGCTCGTCCTTTGATGATTGCGGCAGATATTTATCGTCCAGCAGCCATCGATCAGTTGAAAACACTTGGACAGCAGATCGATGTTCCTGTCTTTGCACTTGGAACAGAAGTGCCAGCTGTTGAGATAGTTCGTCAAGGTTTGGAGCAAGCACAAGCCAATCACAACGACTATGTCTTGATTGATACGGCAGGTCGATTGCAGATTGATGAGCTCTTGATGAACGAGCTTCGTGACGTTAAGGCCTTAGCCCAACCAAACGAAATCCTGCTCGTCATTGATGCCATGATTGGTCAGGAAGCGGCTAATGTTGCCCGTGAATTCAATGCTCAGTTAGAAGTGACTGGTGTTATTCTTACCAAAATTGATGGGGATACTCGTGGTGGTGCTGCTTTGTCTGTTCGTCACATCACTGGTAAACCTATCAAGTTCACTGGTACGGGTGAAAAGATTACAGATATTGAAACCTTCCACCCAGACCGTATGTCAAGCCGTATCCTTGGTATGGGGGATATGCTGACCTTGATTGAGAAGGCTTCACAGGAATACGATGAGCAAAAAGCCCTTGAAATGGCTGAGAAAATGCGTGAAAACACCTTTGATTTCAATGATTTCATTGATCAATTGGATCAGGTGCAAAACATGGGGCCAATGGAAGACTTGCTCAAGATGATTCCAGGTATGGCCAACAATCCAGCACTTCAAAACATGAAGGTGGACGAGCGTCAGATTGCGCGTAAACGTGCCATTGTGTCTTCCATGACACCTGAGGAGCGTGAAAATCCTGATTTGTTAAATCCAAGTCGTCGCCGTCGTATCGCTGCCGGTTCTGGAAATACCTTTGTCGAAGTCAATAAATTTATCAAGGACTTTAACCAGGCCAAACAGCTCATGCAGGGTGTTATGTCTGGCGATATGAACAAGATGATGAAGCAAATGGGAATCAATCCCAATAACCTCCCTAAAAATATGCCAAATATGGGAGGGATGGATATGTCTGCCCTTGAAGGCATGATGGGACAAGGTGGAATGCCGGATATGTCAGCTCTTGGAGGAGCTGGAATGCCAGATATGAACCAGATGTTTGGTGGTGGACTCAAAGGTAAAATTGGTGAATTTGCCATGAAACAGTCTATGAAACGCATGGCCAACAAAATGAAAAAAGCGAAGAAAAAACGCAAATAAAAAAGGAAAGCAGAAGTGCTTACTTAAAAAAGAACTCTGAATCCGATTCAGAGTTCTTTTGTGTTTGATTGGTTTATTCCCACTCAACGGTTGCGGGTGGTTTACTTGTAATGTCGTAGACGATACGGTTTACGTGATCCACTTCATTTACGATACGTACAGAAATCTTTTGAAGGACTTCCCAAGGAATTTTGGCAAAGTCAGCTGTCATACCATCGATAGAAGTGATAGCGCGAATGGCAATGGTGTAGTCATATGTACGACCGTCACCCATAACACCGACTGAACGAACACCAGTGTTGACAGTGAAGTATTGCCAGATATCGCGGTCAAGACCAGCTTTAGCGATTTCTTCGCGAAGGATAGCATCAGACTCACGAACAGTTTCTAGTTTTTCTTCAGTGATTTCACCCATGACGCGGATAGCAAGTCCTGGTCCTGGGAATGGTTGGCGCCATACGATGTGGTCTGGCATACCAAGCTCTGTACCGAGGGCACGGACTTCGTCTTTATAAAGAGTGTTCAATGGTTCAATCAGTTCAAACTGCATGTCTTCAGGAAGACCACCAACGTTGTGGTGTGATTTGATGGTTTGAGCAGTATCTGTACCAGACTCAATCACGTCAGTGTAAAGCGTTCCCTGAGCAAGGAATTTTACATCTTTGAGCTTACTTGCTTCGTCATCGAAGACATAAACAAACTCATTACCGATGATTTTACGTTTTTGTTCAGGATCAGAAACACCTGCAAGTTTATCAAGGAATCGTTTAGCAGCATCTGCCTTGACGATATTCAACCCAAACTTACCACCAAGCATGTCCATAACTTGGTCTGCTTCCCCTTTACGGAGAAGACCGTGGTCAACAAAGATACAGATCAATTGATCGCCGATTGCTTTCTGGAGAAGAACTCCAACGACAGAAGAGTCAACACCACCAGATAGACCGAGAAGGACACGTTTGTCTCCAACAGTTTCACGGATTTTCTTGATCTGCATATCGATGAAGTTGTCCATTGACCAGTCGCCTTTAGCCTGACAGACGTTAAGGGCAAAGTTGCGAAGGATATCATTCCCGTATACAGAATGGCGAACTTCTGGGTGAAATTGGATTCCATAGATGTGCTTGTCAGGGTTTTCAATAGCTGCATAAGGACAGTCAGCAGAAGTTCCAGTACGAACGAAATCAGCTGGAATCTCTGTAACAGCATCGCCATGGCTCATCAAAACAATCTGTTCTTCAGGAGTTCCTTCAAAGAGGGCAGAAGTGGTATGGGTAAGTGGTGATTGGCCATACTCGCGGTTACCAGCATCACCTGCAGGGACAACTTTTCCTCCAAGTTTATGAGTTAAAAGTTGCATACCATAGCAGATTCCTAAAATTGGAATGCCAAGTTCAAAAATTTCTGGGTCAATTTCAAATGAACCATCTTCGTATACAGAGTTTGGTCCACCAGAGAGGATGATCCCTACAGGGTTAATCGTACGAACCTCTGCGGCTGAGATTTTGTGACTTTTTAGCTCTGAAAAAACACCAATTTCACGAATACGGCGTGAAATCAGCTGGTTGTATTGGCTACCATAGTCCAGCACGATGATTTTTTCGACATCTTGCAAGTCAGTTGAAATGTTGCTCATCTTTTTCCTTTCTCAAAAGAAATATCTTTTTCAATATTCTATCACAAATAGGGGCGAATTACCAACTAAACAAGGCAAAGTTTGACTTTTTCTTAGCAAATACGGTACAATGGAGAAAATAAAGAAAAGAAGTGAGAATCATGTTACCAGCTTATATGAAAATCCACGATCAGATTAAGAAGGATATAGATGATCATCATTGGAAAATTGGAGAGAGACTTCCAAGTGAGCGAGATTTAGCTGAACAGTTTCAAGTTAGCCGGATGACATTACGCCAGGCTATCTCTCTCTTGGTTGAGGAAGGAGTTTTGGAGCGTCGAGTAGGAAGTGGGACTTTTGTCTCTAGCACTCGTGTCCAAGAAAAAATGCGTGGGACAACCAGTTTTACGGAGATTGTCAAATCTCAGGGGAAAGTTCCTTCTAGTCAGCTCATTTCTTACAGAAGAACCATTCCAAATGAGCAAGAGGTCGCTAAGCTAGGGATTGCTCCGACAGAGAATATTATTCGCATGGAACGGGTGCGTTACGCTGACCAAGTTCCGCTAGTCTATGAAGTCGCATCCATTCCTGAGAAATTTATCAAGGATTTCAAAAAAGAAGAAATCACCAGTCATTTCTTCCAAACCTTGCAGCAACATGGCTATCGGATTGGCAAATCCCAACAGACCATTTATGCAAGATTGGCTAAGGAAAAAATTGCTCACTATCTAGAAGTCGAAAAGGGGCATGCCATTTTAGCCTTGACTCAGGTCTCTTATCTTGAAGATGGGACGGCTTTCGAGTATGTAAAGAGTCAATACGTGGGCGAACGCTTTGAATTTTATCTTGAAAATAACTAGTCTAGAAAGGCTAGTTTTTTGTTTTAGAAAAGATTAGAATTGTCAAAACAATCTGTCTAGGCTTGATTTTATCGCTTATTTACTATAAAATGAGAAGGAAAAACGTCAAACTTTTATATTGCAAATAGGAGAAAAAATGACAAAAACATTAAAACGTCCTGAGGTTTTATCACCTGCAGGGACTTTAGAGAAGCTGAAAGTAGCTGTTCAATATGGTGCGGACGCAGTCTTCATCGGTGGGCAGGCCTATGGTCTTCGTAGCCGTGCTGGAAACTTTACTTTTGAACAGATGGAAGAAGGAGTCCAGTTCGCTGCTAAGTACGGTGCCAAGGTCTATGTGGCTGCTAACATGGTTATGCACGAAGGGAACGAAGCTGGTGCTGGAGAATGGTTCCGTAAGTTGCGTGACATCGGGATTGCGGCAGTTATCGTGTCAGATCCGGCCTTGATTATGATTGCAGCAACAGAAGCACCAGGTCTTGAAATCCACCTTTCAACCCAAGCCAGTGCGACCAACTATGAAACTCTTGAGTTCTGGAAAGAACTTGGTCTAACTCGCGTGGTTTTGGCCCGTGAAGTTTCAATGGAAGAATTGGCAGAGATTCGCAAACGTACTGATGTAGAAATTGAGGCCTTTGTCCATGGAGCCATGTGTATTTCTTACTCAGGTCGCTGTACGCTCTCAAACCACATGAGTATGCGTGATGC
Organism: Streptococcus sp.; assembly: GCF_030528045.1. Classification (GTDB taxonomy): domain Bacteria; phylum Bacillota; class Bacilli; order Lactobacillales; family Streptococcaceae; genus Streptococcus. Next base: position 7,661 of record NZ_JAUMZR010000047.1, on the reverse strand, counting down.
CAATCGTGGTGGTTGTTCACAGTCTTGCCGTTGGAAATACGATCTTTACGACATGCCCTTTGGTCAAGAACGTAAAAGTCTGAAAGGTGAAATTCCAGAAGAATTTTCAATGTCAGCCGTCGACATGTCTATGATTGACCATATCCCAGATATGATTGAAAATGGTGTAGACAGTCTCAAGATTGAAGGCCGTATGAAGTCGATTCACTATGTTTCAACTGTGACCAACTGTTACAAGGCGGCTGTAGATGCTTATCTCGAAAGTCCCGAGAAATTTGAAGCCATCAAACAGGACTTGGTAGACGAGATGTGGAAGGTTGCCCAACGTGAATTGGCAACAGGTTTCTACTATGGTACACCTACAGAAAACGAACAGTTATTTGGCGCTCGTCGTAAAATTCCTGAATATAAGTTTGTCGCTGAAGTGGTTGCGTATGATGATGCGACTCAAACGGCAACTATTCGTCAACGGAATGTCATCAACGAAGGAGATCAAGTCGAGTTTTATGGACCAGGTTTCCGTCATTTTGAGACTTATATCGAAGACCTTCATGATGCCAAGGGCAATAAAATCGACCGTGCTCCAAATCCAATGGAACTCTTGACAATTAAAGTCCCACAACCTGTTCAAGCTGGGGACATGGTCCGTGCTTTGAAAGAAGGGCTCATCAATCTCTATAAGGAAGACGGGACAAGCGTTACAGTTCGTGCCTAGATAAGGAAAAGTGAATGAATCAAGCACAAGGTTTGTTAGTTGATAATGAAGGCAGATGTATTCATTACCATGGCGAAAAGGACATCGTTTCCCTTCAGTGCTATGAGTGTAAAAAAATATTATGCTTGTTATCAGTGCCACAATGCTATAGAAACGCATGTGTTTTCGCCCTATCCCTTGGCGCTTTCTGAGGATCGACCAATTTTATGTGGGGCTTGTAAGAGGACAATGACTTTCCAAGAATACCAAAAGCAGATGGCTTGCCCTTACTGCAGTGCTCCATTTAATCCAGGTTGTAAACAACACTATTCCTACTATTTTAAATAAACTGAAACGATCCAAGTTCTAAACTTGGACTTTTCAGTTTGTTTCAGAAAATATAGTAAAATCAAGAAAAACACGCAATCTAAAATGGAAAAACTTTCTATAGAATAGGGTAAAAATAGCAAAAATAGAAATATATTATCTGAAACGCTTTCAACGTAAGTAAAAAGTTGACAAATCAAAATTTTAGGACTAAACTAAGTAAGTAAATTTTAAATAAAAGGAGAATTCATCATGAATTTAACATTTTTCGGTCTTTGTCTTGCCTGTATGGGTGTATCCCTTGCAGAAGGTACGTTGATGAACGGTTTGTTCAAATCAGCTGCTCGCCAACCAGACATCATTCCACAATTGCGTAGCTTAATGATCATGGGGATTGCCTTTATCGAAGGAACATTCTTTGTAACTCTCGTATTTTCATTTATCATCAAATAAAGAGAAGTATAAAATGGAAAAGGGAGGATTTTAGATGGAAGAAAGTATCAATCCAACCATCAATATTGGTCCTGTTACCTTTGATTTGACCTTGACTGCCTTGACCTTGCTGTCAGTAGTCGTTATTTTTGGCTTTATCTATTGGGCAAGTCGGAATATGACTGTGAAACCCAAAGGAAAGCAAAATGTATTGGAGTATCTCTATGACTTCGTAGTCGGATTTACTGAACCTAATGTAGGCTCACGGTACATGAAAGATTACTCACTCTTTTACTTGTGTTTGTTTCTTTTTATGGTGATCGCAAACAATCTTGGTTTGATGGCGAAACTTCAAACTACAGATGGGACAAACCTTTGGACATCGCCAACTGCCAATCTTCAGTTTGACTTGGCCTTGTCATTTGGAATTATCCTGATGACCCATATAGAAGGAATTCGTCGCCGTGGTGTTAAAAAGTATCTGAAAGGCTTTGTTACCCCAGGTTTTATGACACCGATGAATCTCCTTGAAGAAGTCACGAATTTCCTATCACTTGCTTTGCGGGTATTCGGAAATATCTTTGCCGGAGAAGTGATGGCTAGTTTGCTAATCACACTTTCTCATCAGGCTCTTTATTGGTATCCAGTCGCATTTGTTACCAATCTTGTCTGGACGGCGTTTTCTGTGTTTATTTCCTGTGTTCAGGCTTATGTATTCACAGTCTTGTCTTCTATGTATCTAGGAAATAAAATTAATGATGGAGAGTAGAAAGGAGTAACAGATGCACGTAACAGTAGGTGAATTAATTGGTAACTTTATTTTAATCGCTGGCTCTTTTATCCTTTTGATTGTCTTAGTTAAGAAATATGCGTGGTCAAACTTGACGAGTGTCTTCGAAGAAAGGGCAAATAAAATTGCTGCTGATATTGATGGAGCTGAACAAGCACGTCAAAAAGCAGAAACTCTTGCCCAAAAACGTGAAGATGAATTGGCTGGTAGTCGCAACGAAGCCAAAACAATCATTGAAAATGCTAAAGAGACTGCAGAGAAGAGTAAAGCAAATATTCTGGCAGATGCTAAAGTAGAAGCAGGTCGCTTAAAAGAGAAGGCGAATCAAGAAATTGCTCAGAATAAAGCTGAGGCTTTGCAAAGTGTTAAGGGCGAGGTGGCAGATTTGACGATTAGTCTCGCTGGTAAAATCATCTCAAAAAACCTTGACAGTCATGCTCATAAGGAACTCATTGATCAGTATATCGATCAGCTAGGAGAAGCCTAATGGACAAGAAAACAGCAAAGGTAATTGAAAAGTACAGCATGCCTTTTGTCCAATTAGTGATTGAAAAAGGAGAAGAGGACCGGATTTTTTCAGACTTGGATCAAATCAAGCAAGTCGCAGAAGAAACGGGCTTACCTTCTTTTTTAGCTCAGGTGGCAGTTGATGAGTCTGATAAGGAAAAAACAGTTGGTTTCTTTCAAGACTCTGTCTCACCTTTAATGCAAAACTTTATTCAGGTTCTGATTTACAATCACAGAGCAAATCTTTTTTATGATATCATTGTTGATTGTTTGAATCGTCTTGAAAGAGAAACCAATCATTTTGTTGTCACGATTTCTTCAGCTCATCCTTTAACGGACGAACAGAAGGAACGTTTGCTTCCCTTGATAGAGAAAAAAATGTCTCTGAAAGTACGGAGTATTAAAGAACAAATTGATGAAGGACTCATTGGTGGTTTTGTTATTTTTGCTAATCACAAGACAATTGATGTGAGTATAAAACAACAACTTCGAGTTGTTAAAGAAAATTTGAAATAGAAAGTGGTGTTCTTTTGGCAATTAACGCACAAGAAATCAGCGCTTTAATTAAGCAACAAATTGAAAATTTCAAACCCAATTTTGATGTGTCTGAAACAGGTGTTGTAACCTATATCGGGGACGGAATTGCGCGTGCTCACGGTCTTGAAAATGCCATGAGTGGAGAGTTGTTGATCTTTGAAAACGGCTCTTATGGGATGGCGCAAAACTTGGAGTCAACTGATGTCGGTATTATCATCCTTGGAGACTTTACAGATATTCGTGAAGGTGATACTATTCACCGTACAGGTAAAATTATGGAAGTACCTGTGGGGGACAGCCTAATCGGACGTGTTGTCGACCCACTTGGTCGTCCAGTTGATGGTCTTGGTGATATCCATACTGAAAAGACTCGTCCAGTAGAAGCGCCAGCTCCTGGCGTTATGCAACGTAAGTCTGTATCAGAACCATTGCAAACAGGTTTGAAAGCTATTGACGCCCTTGTACCGATTGGTCGTGGTCAACGTGAGTTGATTATTGGTGACCGTCAGACAGGGAAAACAACTATTGCGATTGATACAATCTTGAACCAAAAAGGTCAAGATATGATCTGTATCTACGTAGCGATTGGACAAAAAGAATCAACTGTCCGTACACAAGTAGAAACACTTCGTCAGTACGGTGCCTTGGACTACACAATCGTTGTGACAGCTTCTGCTTCACAACCATCTCCATTGCTCTTCTTAGCTCCTTATGCCGGAGTTGCTATGGCAGAAGAGTTTATGTACCAAGGCAAGCATGTTTTGATTGTTTATGATGATCTTTCAAAACAAGCGGTCGCTTATCGTGAACTTTCCCTCTTGCTTCGTCGTCCACCAGGTCGTGAAGCCTTCCCAGGGGATGTTTTCTACCTTCACAGTCGTTTGCTTGAGCGCTCAGCTAAAGTTTCTGATGAGCTTGGTGGTGGATCTATTACAGCCCTACCATTTATCGAGACACAAGCAGGAGATATCTCTGCCTATATCGCAACTAACGTGATTTCTATCACTGACGGACAAATCTTCCTTGGCGATGGTCTCTTCAATGCGGGTATTCGTCCAGCCATCGATGCGGGTTCATCTGTATCCCGTGTAGGTGGTTCCGCTCAGATTAAAGCTATGAAGAAAGTAGCTGGTACACTTCGTATCGACCTTGCTTCATACCGTGAGTTGGAAGCCTTCACTAAGTTTGGTTCCGATTTGGATGCAGCAACACAGGCTAAGTTGAACCGTGGACGTCGTACTGTGGAAGTATTGAAACAACCTGTTCATAAACCACTACCTGTTGAGAAACAAGTAACCATTCTCTATGCTTTGACACATGGTTTCTTGGATACGATTCCTGTAGATGACATTGTTCGTTTTGAGGAAGAGTTCCATACTTTCTTTGATGCTCATTATCCAGAGATTTTGGAAACCATTCGTGAAACAAAAGACTTGCCAGAAGAAGCAGTCTTGGATGCTGCGATTACAGAGTTTCTCAATCAATCCAGTTTCCAATAAGAATAGAGGTGTCAGATGGCAGTATCTCTAAATGATATTAAAACAAAAATCGCCTCAACCAAAAATACGAGTCAAATCACTAATGCTATGCAAATGGTATCGGCTGCCAAGTTAGGTCGCTCTGAAGAAGCAGCGCGCAACTTCCAAGTTTACGCTCAGAAAGTTCGTAAGCTTTTGACGGATATTCTGCATGGTAACGGATCTGGTGGTTCAACCAATCCAATGCTCTTCAGTCGCCCAGTTAAGAAAACAGGCTATATCGTTATCACTTCAGACCGTGGCTTGGTTGGAGGTTATAATGCTTCCATCCTTAAAGCCGTTATGGAGTTGAAAGAAGAATACCATCCAGATGGTAAAGATTTTGAGATAATCTGTATTGGTGGTATGGGAGCTGATTTCTTTAAGGCTCGTGGTATTCAGCCAATCTATGAACTACGTGGCTTGGCAGATCAACCCAGTTTTGATGAAGTTCGTACAATTATTTCAAAAACGATTGAGATGTACCAAAACGAACTTTTTGATGAATTGTACGTCTGCTACAACCATCATGTCAATACTCTCACAAGTCAAATGCGTGTGGAACAAATGCTTCCGATTGTTGACTTGGATCCAAATGAAGCAGATGAAGAGTATAGCTTGACCTTTGAGTTAGAAACGAGCCGTGATGAGATTCTAGAGCAGTTGTTGCCACAGTATGCCGAAAGTATGATTTACGGGGCTATTATCGATGCCAAGACAGCTGAAAATGCTGCAGGTATGACCGCCATGCAAACGGCGACTGATAATGCCAAGAAGGTCATCAATGATTTGACAATCCAGTATAACCGTGCTAGACAGGCGGCGATTACACAAGAAATTACAGAAATCGTAGCGGGGGCTAGTGCCTTAGAATAAGGCTTTACCCCTGTACGTATCAAAATGAACTTAGGCCCTAGGTGAACTAGGAACCGACAGTATCTTATATAGAATAGGAGAGGGAGATGAGTTCAGGTAAAATTGCTCAGGTTATCGGACCCGTTGTAGACGTCTTGTTTGCAGCAGGGGAAACACTTCCTGAGATTAATAATGCACTTGTCGTCTACAAAAATGACGAAAGAAAAACAAAAATCGTCCTTGAAGTAGCCTTGGAGTTGGGTGATGGTATGGTCCGTACGATCGCCATGGAATCAACAGATGGTTTGACTCGTGGAATGGAAGTTTTGGACACAGGCCGTCCAATCTCCGTTCCAGTAGGTAAAGAAACTTTGGGACGTGTCTTCAACGTTTTGGGAGATACTATTGACTTGGATGCTCCTTTCGCTGAAGACGCTGAGCGTCAGCCAATTCATAAGAAAGCTCCAACTTTTGATGAATTGTCTACCTCATCTGAAATCTTGGAAACAGGGATCAAGGTTATCGACCTTCTTGCCCCTTACCTAAAAGGTGGGAAAGTTGGACTCTTTGGTGGTGCCGGGGTTGGTAAAACTGTCTTGATCCAAGAATTGATTCACAACATTGCCCAAGAACACGGTGGTATTTCAGTATTTACTGGTGTTGGGGAACGTACTCGTGAAGGGAATGACCTTTACTGGGAAATGAAAGAATCAGGCGTTATCGAGAAAACAGCCATGGTATTTGGTCAGATGAATGAACCACCAGGAGCACGTATGCGTGTTGCCCTTACTGGTTTGACAATCGCCGAATACTTCCGTGATGTAGAAGGCCAAGATGTGCTTCTCTTTATCGACAATATCTTCCGTTTCACTCAAGCTGGTTCAGAAGTATCTGCCCTTTTGGGTCGAATGCCTTCAGCCGTTGGTTACCAACCAACACTTGCTACGGAAATGGGTCAATTGCAAGAACGTATCACATCAACTAAGAAGGGTTCTGTAACCTCTATCCAGGCTATCTATGTGCCAGCGGATGACTATACTGACCCTGCGCCAGCCACAGCCTTTGCTCACTTGGATTCAACGACTAACTTGGAACGTAAGTTGGTACAGTTGGGTATCTATCCAGCCGTTGACCCACTTGCTTCAAGCTCTCGTGCCTTGGCACCTGAAATTGTTGGTGAGGAGCACTACGCAGTTGCTGCTGAGGTTAAACGTGTCCTTCAACGTTACCATGAATTGCAAGATATCATTGCTATCCTTGGTATGGATGAACTTTCTGATGAAGAAAAGACCTTGGTTGCTCGTGCCCGTCGTATCCAGTTCTTCTTGTCTCAAAACTTTAACGTTGCAGAACAATTTACTGGCCAACCTGGTTCTTATGTACCAGTAGCGGAAACAGTTCGTGGCTTTAAGGAAATCCTTGAAGGAAAACATGACCAGCTACCAGAAGATGCCTTCCGTGGTGTCGGTTCAATCGAAGACGTCATTGCTAAGGCAGAGAAAATGGGATTTTAAGAGGTGATCTATGGCTCATTTAACTGTCCAGATCGTGACACCAGATGGCCTCGTCTATGATCACCATGCCAGCTTTGTATCGGTACGAACTCTGGATGGTGAGATGGGGATCTTGCCACGACATGAAAATATGATTGCGGTTTTAACGGTTGATGAAGTAAAGGTAAAACGTATCGATGATGATACTCATGTGAACTGGATTGCAGTGAACGGAGGAATTATCGAGATTGCTAATGATATCATTACTATTGTAGCAGACTCAGCAGAGCGTGCTCGTGATATTGATATCAGTCGGGCAGAACGTGCGAAACTTCGCGCTGAACGAGAAATCGAAGAAGCCCATGACAAGCACTTGATTGACCAAGAACGTCGCGCAAAAATCGCATTGCAACGTGCTATCAACCGTATCAATGTCGGAAATAGACTATAAAAAAATGGCTCTATAATATCTGTAGTGGGTAAAAACCACTATGGAAATTATGGAGCTT